>NZ_JAOQJW010000008.1:0-96566 GCF_025567265.1 Dorea amylophila
ATACCGTCCAGCCAGTTCCACGGAAGCCACGACCAGCTATTATCCACATAAAAATCAAGCTGGTAGTTGGAAAGGGGATATTTTGAGTAAAGATTTTCTGCGTTTATGGTATCGTCCACAAGCCCCGTCGCATGAGCCACCGTCCCCAGAAGTGAAAGCAGGATAATGGAGAGTGCCACCACGAACAGAGCCATTTTGAGAAAGTGGAAAATCTTCTTTTTTGTGAACGCACCTTTTATCCTTTCTTTCATCACTCCACCTCATTTCTCTGTACGGGCGGTCTGGTATCAAAGGCGTGTAGCAGTTCTTCAAAGACTGGGTGTATCTGCACCACACCGACACGCCCGTATAAGTCCTGCAATAAGCATTGTCCGTTCTCCAAATCACGAAGTCGCTTCTGGTTGTTTTCGTCGTCCTTGTCGATACCGAAAAATTCTAAGGTCTGTTTTATCTCGTTAATATCAGTAGAACGAAAGGCAAATTTCAAGCCGATATTGTTTTTCAGACTTTCCTTTGACACGTCCCCAGAAGATTGTGTAACGAAATAAACGCCTGCCTGCATAGCTCGTCCAGCACGAACCAGCTTATTTGATAAAGTTTCTCCTTGTGCCACATTCAAAAACGCCCATGCTTCGTCCAAATCTACAATCTTAAAAATACTTCTGTCCGAATGGATAAAATCAAGGGCAAAGGTACTAATCACAATCAGCATAGACACCGACAATAATTCAATGGTCGTGTATTCCTCAAAAGTGGTATCTTTATCTGGCAACACAAGGTCGGCTACTTGAATGATATTGAGCTGATTATCTAAACTGATTGCATTTTCCACCGTACCGTCTGAAAACAGCAGGTGTGCAAAGTCGTAGTCCGTGAAGCTGTCGATATGGTCTGCGATATTTCTTGATATGGGTGTATCTTCACGGCGTAGCTCGTCTATCACATGGAGCAAGCCCCGACTGTCACTCTGGGTAACGGAACGTACCGCTTTACGAAGTACGGGAAATTTTTCGCCGTCCCTAGAGGAAATACCCGTAAGGAATGTCAAGATGTCGATTGCCAGACTTTCAGCGTCCTTAACATTCTTCATAATCACGAATGGGTCAAGAAGTCCTGCATTGTCCTTGTCGCTGGTAAGATTTACGATATTGATTTCATGGGCGATTTCTGGAAGTGTTTCTTTCCAGTTGCCACGCTCTGATTTTGGGTCTAAGATAACCGCTTGTCCCCCAAACAACACCGAATAATACACAAGAAGATTGTTGCAGAACGACTTACCACCGCCAAGCGAACCGACAAAAGCAGAAGCAAGGGCATTTGTAACTGTGCCTTTTACGCCCTGCGAAGCTAAAGACGGTTGCAGGTACACATTTCTTCCCGTATCAACGGAATAGCCCATATAGATACCCGTAGTTTCCCCTAACTGCTGGGTCGCTCCAAAGCCAAGCCCTGCCAAGAAGTCTGATTTTACATACTGCACATAGTCGTTGATATATCGCTTGCTGGCAGGTAAAAATTCAGAATGAAGCCCCAGCATATCCCCAGCAGGACGCACCAGCTTTACATTGAGGTCGTCGTAAAAGTCCTTGACTTCATCACAACGGCGTTTCAGCTCGTCAAGATCGGGTGCAGACATCCGTATCACGTAGCTTAACTTATACATACTTTCTTTGCTCTGGTCTAAGTCCGTTTCCAGTTCGTCCACGCTGTCTAATGCGTCCACCACATTTGAGCTGGTTTCACTTCCTGCTTGATAAGCGTGATTGTCAAGGTCTTTCAATTCCTTTTTCTTGTTGCGGACTGTCGTTAATGCTTTTCGATTTTCCACGATTTCTACATTCATAGAAGTATCAACGGGGAATGTGAATTGCTGTTGCTGGAAATAGAAGATTTCACTTGACGGAAAATCAAGCTCGCCGACAATCGCATTGACGGTAAAATAGGACACATAACTTTCCTTGTCCTCATGTTCCAAGCGTAAATATCGCTGGCTTTCTTCAATCACACACCTTGTCGGACGGATAAGGTCGTAGTATTTTATCAGCGTTTCTTTGTTCAATTTTTTCTTTGGTAGCTGATACTCATAATCTTCATAGGCGATACCGTCCCTGCCGTAAAGATGTTCCATGAGATACCCAAAATCGTTGATTTCCAAGCGACGCACCTTAAAGCGACGGGAGATTTTATTTTCCAGTAACTTTTCCATTTTCATGTAACGGTTGATTTCATCATTCGGCATGGAAACAAAATCATTCATCAGCGTGTGGTTCACTTCATGGAGAAATTCCGTGAACGTCAGCCACGCCGATTTTTTGATGTTCTTCAGATTGAGCTGTTCTTCCGTAACCATGAGCTTAAAGCCAAGAAAAAAGCGGTAGTCCACTTGATTGTCCCCAATCATAGATACTAACGCTTCGGTCTGTTCGTCTATCTTCTGGTAAGCAACTTCCTTTAATTTTCCAGTTACCAGTTTCTTTGACTGTTCCTGCATACTTCGTATGGAGCTTTCCGTGGCAATCTGCAAGGCATGAATTTTACCCTCACGGGACTGTGCGATAAGCTGTCGAAAACTGTCATGCACAATAAATTTCTGCTCTGCGGATAAGAAAGAATAGTTGTACGGTATCAGCTCATAGTAGGCGAACACCTCATTGTCCTTGTTCCAGACAAGGTTATTGTCAATATATTTTATCGGGAACATAGTTCACACTCCTTACTGCCGTGATTGTTTCATTCAAGGTCTGCTTATGCAGTTTTACGGCTTTTCCTGCATAAGTGATTTTTGGTCGCAGGGCATAGGTTATCTGTGATTTCAAAAAGCTGTACGGCTTCTTTCCGTCAAAGGTTTTCTGCGACATAAACCAAGTGAGAGCAACGGGAATACCGAAGTATTTGAGAAATGCTCCCTCAATCATGGAAAGTGGGGGCATATCCCCAAACAGAATGATGATAAATTCTGTAATCACAAACCATGTAATCTGTGTAAAGGTAACGGGAAAAGGCAGGTTAAAGTCATTGATTGCATACAAGACTTTTTCCACGTTCCAGATACCCGTATAAGATTTAATCTTTTTCAAGTTCTTTCAGCTCCTTTCGTAAGTTCTTCAAAGAGAAAAGGACAGCCATGTTTCAGACTGTCCCTTAAAGAGAAATACGCTGTCAGTAGCAACAATGCTTGTTGTTGATCTTCCAGCGTTAATATGGTATCTCGCACATACCTCGGCTTGTTTCAATAAAGCAACCGCCCATATCCAAATCTCGCCCGTAGGCTTCATAGTCAATGTAGTTCTGCAAGCTGGGTGGAATATCCCCCAGTGCCTGCAATTCGTCTATGTAGTAGTAGGCAACGTCTGTCATGGTTTCACAGTCGGGATAATAATAAATATCGTCCTTATGTTCCACGACTTCTTCCAGCGTCCCGTAGTGGCTGATAAATTCGTCCAGACATTCTACGATATAGTCGGGAAGTTCCTCTATCATTTCATACATCTCATTGAGTTCTTCAATGGAAACATACTCGCCAATCGCAATGGGGAAGTTGTCGGTATCATGGATAGCGTATTCCTCATACTGTTCATTCAAGCCGATTTTTTCTTTTACATCTTCCTCGTCAATGGGAAATGTAAACCAAGCACCGACTAAATAGCCCTCATTGTATTTGCCAAGATTAGCGATATAAACCGCCATATCATCAATCATAAGCACCACCTCATTTCCTACTCTGGCAGTTCAAAGATACCGTGTTCTGTTACTAAAAATTTCCCGTGTTCCAGCAAATGAGAAGCGTAGGCTTCAAAATCGAAGTAGTATTCTTGACAATCCTCGGATAAATGTTTGAATGTCGGGTCATTCATCAGCTTTTGCCTTGCAACATCAATCATGCTTTTACAATCGTGATAAATGGTAATCACGTTCCTGCAAATATAAAGTGCTTCTAAGTTCTCAAATACGGTAAGAAGTGCTGTATATTCTTCCTGCATATCGGCTGGTAACTGGCGGTACATAAAATCTAATTCGTTGAGCTGGTACACGCTTGTATGTTCGTGGACTTCATCAGCATAAGGCAACACCTTTTCGATAATACGGTAATCCCCACTTTCTGCACCGATACCTAACTTTTCTTCAAACTCGGCAACATCTATCGGCAGGTCGAACCAGTATGATGTTGTTTCTTCGCCAGTTGTTCCTTTCGTTTCCACCAGCACCTTTGTTTCCTGCATTGTTCCTCACGTCCTTTCTGTTGTTTCATCACATCTTTTAAGGTCTGGTACGACATACCAAACACATATTTATAAAAATCGTCTAACTGTCTTTCTTCATAGTCGGCAGGGTTCAGTCGTTTCATTTCCTGCCACACCTTACGTTTGTAAGAGGGCAGGTCGGAAATGTATTCACAGCCGACGTTTGCCTGCATATCCTTAAAAATATCGCTCATTTCATCACTCCAATCTGAAATTTAGGCAAGAAAAAAGCAGTCAATCCCAAGACTAACTGCTTTGTGTGTATGGATATGAAATTGTTCGTCCTATATTTTCTTTGATAAAATATCAGATTAAAAAAGCAAATTCATTATTGGTATCATAGTTCCAGCTTCGCATTCTGCATAATCAAGAATATTATCGGATAAATATATTTTTGCGAATTCTTTTGCATTGTTCTTTATTTCATCGTCAACAACTACTAAATCGCAGTTTTTACAATGTAAAATAGGAGCATTTATCACTTTTATAGTTTTCCCGTCAATACTCATTGAAAATTCGCCTATTGTCTTATGTAGAGTGTTATTGCATTCTGTACATTTCATTATAAGCCCTCCCTAATAAAATCTTATCGCTTTCTTTATATTTATATTATAACATTCTCATATCAGCACTACAATAAAATTTTATGCACCGATAATCTTATTGAACAGCTCTAATAGACACCATTTCATCACTCCAATCTGAAATTTTGATAAGAAAAAAGCAGTCAATCCTAAAACTAACTGCTTTGTGTGTGGATATAAAATCTAAATTCTATTGTATAACTTTTCTTAGCCAATTATCTCTAAAGAAAATCTGTTCGTCAGTATGAAACCAATGTTCTCCGTCATTCATAACGGTAAGATTTGCACAATGTCTATCAATAAATTTATCTACCGTTTGACGTGATGTAAGATTATCATGTTCAGCATACAAAATTTCAGTAGGCGTTTTCCAGTTTATCGGGTTTGCCCGAACAAAACATAGATATTCCCACGATAATGTTTCTCCAAAATCAGTTGGTATTTCTTTTCTTTCAGAAAGTTCCTTTTCAGACACATTCGCCCAGCTCATCATATCTACTATAAGTTGTTCCATATCAAGTATAGGCGATATGAACAATGCTTTTTCAATCTTGAAATTCTGTAATGTGTGCATTGTAAAATAAGCTCCGATACTATTAGCAAGTACATATATGTAGTCATATTTTTCAGATATTTTATCGTAGACTTCCATAATTTTATTTTTTACAATCCACGGGAAATAGTCATTATAATCTACTCCAAAAACATCAAAATCTAAACAAATATTTTTGAACTGTTCAGCTTCAAGATAACTTCCACCTTTACCATGAACATATATCATTGCTTTCTTCAAAATAACGCCCCCATAAATCAGAATTTTATATATCCACATTATACCATTCTCATATCAGCATCACAATAAAATTCTATGCACCGATAATCTTATTGAACAGCTCTAACAGTACATCTTTCACACCGCCAGCATTGAATACCAAGCCGACAGCAATCAAGGCAACTACTAAGAAGCCAATGAGCTTTGAAAACTCACGCTTGAACCCTAAGTAGATACCGATAACCACAATCGCCATAAGCACCAAGCTCTGTGCGTTTGATAAAAACCATTGATACAAATTTTGTCCGAAATTCATTTAATTGTCCTCGCTTTCTTCTAATTGTTTCATTTTATAGTCAGCTTCTTTGCCAACACTCAAAATACACATCAAGACAACGCCGATACCCATTCCCATAGATACCAACAGGAAGTCTTTTCCTAATTCCCACATTTTTTATCACTCCTAACTTTCCACTAAATCTTTTGCAGGGGTCGTCTGCTGTTTGATTATCATTTTATGTTTTTCACTCAAGGTTGCCTGCTTTTCGATTGTTTCCATGTAGTCTGTACCGTTTCCCTTATCAATCTTTTTCAGCATTTTTAAGGTCGGTGCTACCTGCCTTTGTACCCAACGCAATGTGCGGTCTAAGGTATAAGGTTCTGGCTTTGTCGTCAGCTTCAAGCTCTGTCTGTTATCGCCGATAAACCACGCCCAGCGGTCATTGAGTTTCCAGTCATTTTTTCGCTTGTCTGCTTCTTCATCAACAAACCGCACATACTGGTTGATGATAGAAAAGGCAGTCTGCTCTGCGTCATAATAGGTCAGCAAATCTCGTACTGCATAATAGGCTCGTTCATTCCGAAGCCGTATCTCAAAACGGTTGATAATGTCGGCTTCTTCCAGAGGTGTCCCCAGCTTGACGTACTGCTCATAGTCCTTTTCATAGATACAGAAATACACATCTGATTTCAGAGAACCAAGATAAAGGGTACGTCCCATATATTCTCTGTCGTCCTCTCTATGCTTGATAAGCTCGCCAGACTGATAAAACTTATAACTTCTGGACTTTCCGATATATTCCCGTTTCCTGCATTTCTCCGCAAGCTCTGGTATATCCAAAATGCCCATATGGTCGTTGATAGCAAGGTCGATACGCTTCATCACGCCACCATCTACGAGTGCGTCCATGAGAAAGTCATACCAGCTTCTTTGCTGTGCCAGCAGGTAACTTTCAAACTGTCGGCAACCACGCCCTTTTAACTCTAAAAGGACACCTTTTTCTTCGTCAGCCGACGTATAGATAAAGATGTCCCCAAGAGAATAATGCTCCGTATAGCTGTAATGTCCGTAATCTTCATGGAGCATATAATTGATATTCAGTTTTAATATATCTTTGATAATGTGCTGTATATCCAGCGTGGGAAAACGAATTTTCACATAATCAAACAGCATGGTAAGCGGTGCTTCTGGATTGAACCTTGCCAGTTCTTTATGCAGAGTTTCCAGAAGCTCCTTTGACGGCTTCATTTTTCCGCTTTCTATCTTGTTGAGATATTCCCTTGTGATACCAGAAGCCACCGCCAGCCTGCCTTGTGAGATACCGTAAGCAATCCGTTTGTCCCGTAATTCTTTTATCCCTTGTTCTTCATTCAGAACCATACCCCCAATCTGTAAAGTGTGAAGTTTTTTAAGGCAACTTCACAGCCGATTTTTGCTAGAAAATCATGCCAGAAGCCTTATGTTTCCTATGTTTTTCGTCTATTGTCTATTTGCAAACGTACCCCTCTGTTAGATACCGAGGGGTTTTACCTGCTGGCGTGGCTTACGCCACACCAGCAACGGCTAGTCCGTGCCGTCGCCTTTCGCTTCGCACGTCGCCGTCCCGTCCTGCCTTGCTTGTGAAAGAAAGCCGATAGTCTGCAAAAAATCATGTCCTTTTGGAACTAAAGGCGTGTAAAACTCACTTATAACGCTTGTTCCCACATCACAATAGCCACGTCCCTTGATACGCTTCTGAAAAAATTGCTTTTTCACATCTGAACCGAACAGCATACCGTAACCTAATTCGCTGATACGCCCCAAGCCCACACGGAAATTGAAGTTATCCCTTATCCCGTCCGAGAAATACTTTGCGTCTGGACGCTGGCAGGCAACGATAAGGAAATAACCTGCTTGTCGTCCTAACATAACGATTTTCTTTAACTGGCTAAGTAAGCTCACACTTTCTTTCGTCCCCAGCATTTCAAAAAATGCTACATATTCATCAAAGATAAGAAAGCAGGGTGGCAGTCCCAGATAGGCATAGTTTTCGCCCGTCTTATAGTTTGGGTGTCGTTTCATTTCCTCACTTCGCTGTACCATTCCCTCATAAAAAGCATTGACGCAATCTATCATTTCTTCTTTGGTATGGTAGACGTTTGGCATGACCGTTCCTAAATCCGCAAGGTCGCTATTCTTCGGGTCTAAGATGTAAAGGACAGCGTTGGTATGCAGTAGGGCTTCAATGAGCGTCAGCAGAAAATAAGTTTTACCGCCACCAGTCCCACCAGCAATCAGAGCGTGAGGGAGTGCGTCATATTCCCAGACAAGATTTTTCATCAGTCTAAGACAGCCGTTTTCTGCCCTTACTTCATCAATGGTAATGCGGTTCGCTATCATATCATAAAGCAGGGTATATTCGATATAGCCGTCATGTAAGGTTTTGTCGGTCAACTCACAATATAAGCCACTTTCCAATTTATCCTCTAACCGTAAAAGCTGGTCTTGATATTTTCCCAGCGTAATTTCACAGCGGATATGAAGCAGTCCCTTTTCCATTTGATAATAAATCTTTGGAAACCAGACGATTTTTTCCCTTGATCTGCCTTGCAGGTCAGTAAAAAAACCGCTATCTTGTACGGTATCGGCTTCATACCACTTGTTTTCCAGTATCATTCTTGCCAGCTTTTGACGGTGCAGGAGGTTCTTGAAATTGTCATAACAGAAGCGATAATACAGAAAAGCGACCAATGCACAAACACCAGTCGCTATCAGTATGGTTATGAAGTTGTAAGGGGAGAGCGTCAAGCCGTTTTCTAACAAGCTAAAATGCTCCCAATCGGTACGCATGAGCTGTTTGATATTCAATAGCAGGAGAATCGCCACGAATACAAACAGAAACGTTCCTATGGAAAAGTGGTAGACAAGTTGCTTGTCGCTGGCTCTGATACGGTGTCCTTTGTTACAAATCTTACGCATAAATCAATCACTCCTTTCTGGATATGAAAAAAGCAGTCAATCGTATAGACTAACTGCTTAAACACACATACATATTAAATTGATAAATTGTTTTTAGTCTTACTAATACCTTTGCAATAGGTAATCAATAACTTCCATGCACCTCGTCCTAATAAGAACAAGATTATTCCCGTGATTAGTGATAAGATAAATACTGGAATAGGGCTTAAAGCTGTATTTCCAAATTGAAAACCAATATAATCTACATAAGGAATATTCAAATGTAATAAATAATCTACTAATTTTATAATCCCTAATACAGCAGAAGCAACACCACACAGAATAAAAGTAGGTGCAACAATAACCAAAACAGGTATTACAAACAATCCAGAAAAACCTACTAAGCTATAAAAAGCACAAACTGTTAAAAATCTGTTCCAGCTAAAACCGTTTTCCTTTGCAAGTAAATCTCCAAGATAGGCTTTTGCAAGGTCTTTTGGCTTTCCTAATCTGGTTAAAATTTGTTCTGTTGAGAGATTTTCGCTTTCCATTTCTAAAATAGAGCCTTTTATTTCTTTTACAATATCAACACGTTCAGAAGTTGGAAGTGGTTTCAAACATTTATCAATAGTGTCTAAATATTTTTCAAATGTAGTATTCATAATTTTATTCTCCTTTCAAATCAGACATAGCATTTAATAAATTTTCCCATTCAGTATTCATAGCGTCCAGATAATTTTTTCCGTCTGGTGTTAATGAATAATATTTACGAGGTGGCAAGCCCTCTGTGGACTCTTGCCAAGTTGATTGCAAATAATTTTCCTTTTGTAATCTTCTTAACAATGGATATACTGTACTTTCCGTAGAAGTAATTATAGGATATTTGCTCAATTCTTGTAAAATCTCATACCCATAATATACTTTTTTATCCAGCATTAGCAAAATACAATATTCCAATGTACCTCGCACTATTTGAGATTTCCATTTGTCTAAGTTCATGTTGTTCACCTCACTGTTTTCTTGATAGGTATATCGTACTACACAGTACTATGAATGTCAACAGTATATTTTAATTGAACAACACTTTTTTTTGAAAGGTATATCAATTACTATTTTTTCGGTTGTCCCTGCGTGTTATTATTCTGTGGATTGCCTGCGTTCTGGTTGCCTTTATTCTTTAACACAATATCCTCTGCCTTTACATACCAGTCCACATCTGCACCCGTATAGGTTTTTCGTGATACCGTATCGGCTACGGGATTGACAAGCTCCACGACTGCATTGTAAGGAAATTCCCTTAACGGTACTTCTGGCGGTACAGATACGGGGATAATTCCACCATGCAGACTGCACTTCAAATCATAGATACGCTTTTTAAGCTGGGTACTCGGTGTCCCGTCCTCATTCTGCAAGAACACATCACGTACCGCTGTAAACTTTAATTCTCCAAATGTTTTCTCTTTGTCAATAACAAACCCGTTTGATAATCTCATAAATTCTTCACTCCTTTACTTTTCTTCAACTGCTACAATATCATCAGCAACTAATACATAATCGGTATGTCCCATATCCCCGATTGCGTAACCTCTGCCGTATAACTTCGGATTGACAAGTTTTACTTTCTGTTCATACTTGAAATGCTTTTCGCCAGCCTGCACAGGAATTTCCACCACAACATTTTCGCCTTTCTGTATGTCAGAATAAAGGTTATAGCTTCGTCTGGCTAAGACCCTGCGATTATTTTTATCTCTTTCAAAGACTGGCTCGCTTTCGCCTGCAAATTCAAGAGTTCCAAAAGACTGTGCCATATCTGGCACGACATATTTCATTTCCATACTGTTTTACCTCGTTTCTTTCTATATTTGATAAGTTTTTTAATTGTGATTTCTTATTCTGGCGGTTTGGGAAGTACCAGCAATCCCCCAGATAGTAAAGGGTAAAATCAATGCTTACGCACCCTTGACTATCCGTGTTCTTGCAGGTTGTAGGCAGACAAGCCAGAATAAGCAAAAATCTGCCGTTTGACAGCTTCGGCGGAGAGCGTGATTTTTCTTTCCTCATACCGTTACCGCCTTATGATTTCTTCATTTTACGGCGTTTGTAAAGATATGTTCCAGCCAGTCCACCAGCAGACGCAAGCAACATCACGACAAATGCCATTACATTTGTACTGTCGCCCGTTTTGGGACTGTCGCTAGGTCTGTTAGGCTTTTCCGGTGTCGGTGGTGTTTCGGGTTTCTCTGGTTCTTCTGGCTTTTCCTTAAAAGTAATCGTCTGTCCCTTATCCTCAATATCCTTATGCTCGGTAACTTTCTTCGGCTCGTCTGGATTGCTTAAATCGTATAATTCCTCAAAAGTTACAAGCTGTTTGCCGTCAAGAGAAGTAGCGTCAAACGTAAAAGCAACTTCCACTTTCATAGTTTCGCTGTCAGCAATAAAAGTGTAATCACTTTCCACACGTTTTCCATTGATAAGAAGTTCTGCATTTTCTTCTTTCAACATCTGCCAGCCCACAAGTTTGTACTGTGTACCGACTTCTAAGCCCTCTAAGGTTACGGTATCAATGATTGTAACGTCTTTTCCTGCTTTAAGCTCTTTGTTGCCGTCCTTATCGGTAGCGGTAGTATGTATCTTGATGATACGCTCTGTGATAAGTACCGTTTGCCCGTCGTCCTCAATGTCTTTGTGTTCTGCAACTTTTACGGGTTCGTCTGGATTGCTGAAATCATATAATTCTTCAAAGGTAACAAGGTTTTTGCCACCTAAAGCAGACGCATTGAATGTATAGGAAATTTTCACTTTCATTTCTTCATCATCAGCGACAAAGGTATAATCGTTTTCTACACGTTTCCCGTCAATGATAAGCTCGGCGTTTTCTTCCTTTAACATCTGCCAGCCTTTCAACTGATACTTTGCGCCTTTTGTAAGTCCGTCTAATTTGACAGTATCAACGATTGTAACCTCTTTTCCTGCAAGGATAGTCTTTTCGCCGTCTTTGCTGGTCGCTGTGGTATGAATAGAGATTTCTTTTTCGTATTCATCAGTTAGCGTTCCTAAATCAATCACAAGGTTATTTCTTGATACCACGATTTCAAAAGGTGGGATAAGTTCAAAGCCTTTGTTACTATCGCAACGCATTTCTTCAATGATATAGGTATCATAAGGTAATGCCCCCTTGCTGTCGTCTGGTTCAGAAGTCCCAAACCACACACCGTCCTCACTGGTCTTGCCTGCGTTTGTGTTGTGCTTATGAGAAGCCCAGTCAGCAGAAGTGGAAAACTGCCCGTTATCATCAGTTACCACAACATGATTTTCGCCCGTTGTCTTGCTTGTGATCCTAAAAGGAACATCAGCAAGACGCTTATGTGTGCCTGCACCGATTTTTACACCCTCAATATCTCCACGCTTAATCTGATTGTAGATAGAATGAGCTTCGTCGGTTAAGTCCACGATTTTTCCATTTTCTGTGATTGTAAAATCAATCGGTTTTGCACCGTCAGTTAAGTAACCGTCGGGAGCTTGTTTCTCAACGATACGGAAATTTCCGTAAGGCAAAAGGTCAGCGGAAGTAGAAGCGATACCCTCAATATCTGTACGAATAGTTTTTACGACTTCATTTTTCTTATATAGCTTGCCCTCAACCAAAACAGAATTATCATTTAAGGAAATGATGTCAAAGACAGTATCTTTCAGAGTGGCACTTCCTTGTGGCTTTGTATCGCCCGTTTCTAAATCTCGTTTCTGAATTTTGACACCGCCACGGATAACCTTGTCTGATACAGAAAACTGGTTACTTCCAGATAATACGGCAAGGTCGCCGTCCTCGGTAATCTGTGTTACATATAAGCCCTTAATCTGTTCGGACTTATCGCCAGCCTGCATATATGCACCCTCTAACAAGTAGCCGTTTGGAGCTTTCGTTTCCTCAACGGTTAGCGTTCCAAGTGGAAGAACCGCCTTGCCGTCCTGCATATAGAAGCTATCGCCAGATACCTTGTATGCGTCCGCTAATTTTGTGATGTAGTGAGTTGTCCCGTCGCTGTCTGTTTCAGCGATTGTCTTTGTAACCCATGTACGAGTAGCTTCGGCAGGGAGATTGTCTTTGTTATAGAAGCCAGCATAATACTTCCATGTAAATTCCGCACCTGCTAAAGAAGCGTTCCCCTGCGGATTGTCTTTCTGTGTTTCCATATCAATCTTGAAAAGCTCAATCAAAGTGTCCGTTACTTTCGGTGTATCTGATACTTTCAAGGTTGCTGTCTTTCCAACTTCAACCTTTAAAGAATATACAGTTTTATCCACTTTATATCCTGCTGGTGCGGATAATTCCTTGATATAGACTG
This sequence comes from Dorea amylophila, assembly GCF_025567265.1. Classification (NCBI taxonomy): domain Bacteria; kingdom Bacillati; phylum Bacillota; class Clostridia; order Lachnospirales; family Lachnospiraceae; genus Dorea; species Dorea amylophila. Next base: position 13,158 of record NZ_JAOQJW010000008.1, read on the forward strand.
TGCCTGCTTTTACCTCTACAATATCTGTATTTCCGTTTTCATCAGTCGTAAGGGTGGCAAGCTGTTTCGTGCAGTCCTTATCAGAAAAGACACCATAGGTCGCACCTGCAATAGAGTAATTCCCGTTACCGTTTGTAATGCTGGTATTACTGGAAGTCTTTTGTAGTTTCGCATTTCCGACATTCAGTTTCGCCCAGAATTGTCCCAATTCCTGCCCCTCGCCAGAGTAGATATAACCGCCACATTCATAGCGTTCTTTATTTTCTTTGACAAAGGCTCTTGCACCAGAGAAAACTTCGTCCTGCGTAGCCTTTGGTATTTCATCATAAGAAGCTCGCACGTTATCACATTGCCAGCCAAGATGTACGCTCAATCTCTGCCAGACAACACATTGTTCCAACAGATAGACTTGCTTGTAATTCAGTTCCTTGTGAGCTTCGCCATACTGTTTGACATACTCTAAGGATAACGCCACATCTGAAATCTGGTCGACACTCATGCGTGAGCTTGCGTCAGCTCTGGTCTTGTAACCGTTCTTAAAGTTTGTGTTAATGTCGATACAATAGGCAGTTTCGCCCTCGACTTTCATATAGCCCTCATTGAATGTCGAACCGATAGAACCGTCATTCATTACTTTTTCAATGATACCGACACGCTCTGCACTTTCCGTCCAGTATTGCTTACTTTCTGCATGGACGGGTGTAGTCGGTAAAGCAGTAACGACAGTTGCAAGAGCTAAGAAGCCCGTACACAATCGTTTTAACATCTTTTTCATAAAATCTAATGCTCCTTTCATTTTGGGTAATAAAATAGCCGTCCAATAAGAACGGCTGGAAATAGAAAAGGAACGTCATTTTAGGCGTTCCATAATCTATAAAATATTCAGTTTTTTATACTGATGTGTTGCTCATCAAAATCTCAAATCAAGGTTATTTGACACCAATTTTGACACCAATTTTTTGTATATTGACGATTTCTGATGAAATGTGATAAATTCATAAAACCCGTGAAAAGCCTGTAAATAGGCACTTTACGGCACTCTATGAACTAAGACAAAAGCGACGCTGTAATAACAAGAGATGAGTGCTAATTATTTTGTGAAGATTTTGTGAAGCCTTGATTTTACGGGCTTCACAGGGATTTTTCACTTGCTTTCGCACTCGATTTTCTTGATTTGACCACATTTTTACGACAAATTCTTGGAAAAATATATTCGTCTGATTTTCTTACCACATTTTACGACAACGACTTATGGTTTATACCACAGCAGGTACGGTTTCTGGCAGGTTCATTTTGGACATCTCGTTCTCCACATGAGACTTTTCTGCAATATGATTATAGACATTCATTGTAATCTGTGCATCTGAATGGCCCATCACATACTGCATAACTTTGGGATTGACGTTATTCTCACCCAGTCTGGTACATCCCGTATGACGAAGGGTATGTGGATGTGTCAAGTATAGGACAAAAAAAATTTTATTTTTTTCTGCCGAAGACTATCTGACGCTTCCATCAGGTAGTCCCAGCACCTTTATTATCTTCTGGTAAGTCATTCTTGTCCTGCTCAAGTTACCTCTATTCTGAAAAAATATCGTCAAAATTCCATTCGATTTCGATTTCATCCTGACTATGAACACGGATCACCTTGATAATCTCACGCAGCTTCTCTGTATCGAACTTCTGAATTCCCAAGAAATCTTTTAGTTTTATTTTATCAGAAAGTTCATTTTGTTCAAGAAGCTTTTTACTATTCTCCGCATCTTCTATCTTTCGTTTTATTTCCTCCAGCTGTACACTTATCTTTCCTGCTCTCTGCTTATACGAATCACGATCTATACGACCATCTTTGTAATCATCATAGAGTTTCATCTTTTCCGAGGTCAACTGTCGGCTCTGTTTTTGCAATTCTGCGGTATTGATCTCTTTGTCGTCGCATTGCCTGTTGGAAGATACTTTCTTTTCTTTTTCCAATATTGACGCTGCATACTGATGAACAAGCCCAAGGATATTCTCCTCCAACGGTTCCCGCCGGATCACCAGACTTCGACACACAGGATCTCCATTGGTTCGGGCATCTGAACATTTCAGCAAATGCTCTGTTTCTTTTAGCAGAGAATGCCCGCAGTTAGCACATAGCAACAATGCCGGCTGTTTTTTACGTCTTTCCAGAGTAAAATTGGTACGTGATTCCGCAACACTTCTCTTCTTTTTCGGATGCATTTCATTTGCTTTTTCAAACAATGCCCTGTCTATAATTGCCGTATGATGATTTTCCAGGCGAACCCATTCTGTTTCATCATTCAGAACTGCTTTATGACCGGTATGCATACTGCAACGTGTTTTTCCCCAGATTCTGGTTCCAATATAAATCTCATCCCGGACAATTGCCGCTACTGTCGTAGGGCTCCAGTGTTTCTTTTTGATCGTGTCAAACCTCTGGAACTGCACCTGATCCCCTCTTGATAATTTCTGCTCATCACAAGTGGCAATCGCCTGTCCGTTCAATTCCCTTGTAATATCCGCAAAACTTGTTCCTTCCGCTGCCATCCGAAAAATCATTTTCACGACTTTTGCAGCCTCTGGATCTACTTCCAGCCTTCCATCTTTTCCTTTTTTATAGCCATATCTGGCATTTACCGGAAGGCGTGTACCATTTCTCGTTCTTGTCTGCAATGCTGATGAAATTTTCTTGGACAAATCCAGGCTATACATATTGTATACCAGATTCTGCAATGCTACATTCATTCCACCAGTCATTCCGCTACTTGCTGCACTGTCATAGCTGTCATTAATCGAAATAAATCGAATCTGTAGAAGTGGAAAAATATATTCAATATAAAATCCAACTTCCAAATAGTCTCTTCCAAATCTGGAAAAGTCTTTCACAACTACACAGCCGATTTCTCCGCTTTTCATGTCATCCTGCAGCTGTTGAAATCCCTGCCTTTTAAAATGAGTACCGCTGACACCGTCATCCACATATTCCAGAATATCCGACTCAACTACACCCAGCTCATCAATTACAAATGATTTTAACAGAATTCTCTGAGAAGTTACACTGTCGCTCTCTTTTTTGGCTCTGCCATCTACATTGTCATCTTCTGCAGACAAACGGATGTAAACAGCTGTTTTTCTAAGATCTGTCATCTTGACTGCGCCTCCTTCTCTTTCTTTAGTTTCTGTAAATCTGCAAACTGATCGTCATATACCAGCTTGATCTCATAATCATACTTACCATGGATAATAATTGAATCCACAAAGGCATCTGCCATTTCTTTTGTCAGCTTACGCTTTGACATATAAGTATGTATCACATTTCCCCAGCCTTCTTCAATGTGGTAATCCTGGGAATACCGAACCTGTGCCGCCAATACTGTGTCCAGACGGCTCTTGATATTCTCAATTTCATTGGAATAGATCCGAGAAAACTGTATGTATTCTTCTTCTGTAATCAAACGTTCGGAATAGTCTTCATATAAATCCGATTTACGCTTACTGATACGGCTTAGTTCTCGTCGAAGTTTTCCTACCTCTTTATCCAAAAGCAGGTACTGTGTCTGATTTTTGGAAGCTGCATTCATTTTCTGAATCATTTTTTCTGTATCCAATACGGTTTTCATATGCGTTTGGATCAGGCGAAGAACATCGTCATCCACATATTCTTTTCTGACTCTGTGCCCTTTGCATTGCTTTCCTCCGGATTTATGGTTAGTATTGGCTCCGCAGATATAAAAGAATGTGCCATTTCTTTCTCTGGACAACGTCATGCGGTTGCCACAGCCTCCGCACCATATCTTTCCTGTATAGAAATTATGGTTTCTAATAGCCCCATTGTTCTGCTGATGTTTCTTCTTATAAGCTTCCGTATATTCCTGGATTTTAGATTGTACCTGTTGAAACAACTCTCTATCTATAATCCCTTCATGCGTGTTCTCCACATGCACCCATTCACTCTCTGGTCGATTTCTCTGTTTATTTCCCTGGAAAACACTTTGCTGATATTTTCCAAATACAGAATCACCTGTGCAATGAACATCCTGAAGAACTCGTTTCACTTCATAATTGTTCCAGGGTTTTGACTCCGGAAGCGGCTTCTCACCGGTTTTATAGAATTTTCTCTGTAAAGTCGGCGATAAAACTCCATCTTTATTGAGCTGTCTTGCAATATCACTATAGTTCCTGCCATCCATATACATAGAAAATATACTTTTCAAATGTTCTGCAGCTTCTTCATCAACGATCAGCTGATGATGGTCTTCTTCTGACTTTCTGTAACCATACGGTTCCCAGGCACTTGTAAATTTTCCTTTTTTCCAAAGAGCTTTTTTTGCGCTGCTGCTCTTTTTGGCAAGGTCTTTCGAATAGAACTCATTGATAATATTCTTCAGTGGAACTGTAAGATCCACACCCTCTCTGAAGGAATCGAAATCATCTGTCACAGCCAGGAATCTTACATGAAAAAACGGAAATACTCGTTCAATATAGTTGCTGGTTTCGACATAATTTCTTCCAAGTCTGGACAAATCTTTTACAATAACACAATTGATTTTTCCATGCTTGATATCTTCCATCATCTGTACGAATCCAGGACGGTCAAAATTTGTACCTGAATAGTCTGAGTCCTTATAAACTTCCGCAACCGAAATATCTTCCGTATCTGCTACAAAGTTTTTCATCAATTCCACCTGGGTTTCTATCGTCCCTCTTTCTAATGTTTCTTCTGTTTCCATTGAAATTCTGGCATACAATCCTGCCCGGAATGGTCTTCTCACCTCTGTCTGGACGGTTGCACTGCCGACTACTGTCGGAATGTTTTTCCTACTCTTTCGTGCCATTTTATACAACCTCCTTTACCTTGACCTGCAGATTATTATCATCATCTACTACCGTATCAACTCCCATAGCCGGTAATTGATTCAGCAATGTCTGATAACAATCATCAAAATCAAAAGTGATCTCTATATTCTTTTTATCATATACTCTGATTTTCCTGATCAGTTCTACCACCACTGTGCGGGACAGTTCTTCAATATCCTGATATTTCACAAAATAATCCAGCCAGGTATTGGCATTGTCTGCTTTTTCCAGCTCACTATCCATTTCTTTCTGGATTGCACGGATACTCTCTTCCGCATTTCTAAGCCTCTTTCCATAGGCTGCATGAAGCTCTACATAGTCTTCTTTTGATACAATGCCCTCTTTCATATCCGAATAGAGCATCATCCGTAACTCCTTACAACGTTCTGTCTCCTGTTTTTTCTTCTCCAGCCTGTCCTGCAGCTTCTTCATATTGATCTCCTGAAATGGCACAGTACCAACAAATTCCAGGACTCTTTTCAGGTGCAGGATATTCTGGATATGCTGTTTCAGCATCACCAGTACGGCATCTTCCAGATCCTTTTCCGGTATTCTATGACTAGAACAGCGTTTTGTTTCTTTATTTGCGGAACATAGATAATAAGCATATTTTTTCCCTGCCACAGTAGAAACCTTTCTTGTCATAGGTGCACCACAATCCGCACATACAGCAATTCCGGACAACAGATATACCTGCTTTTGGTAAGGTGAAGTACGTGTATCCATGCCCAGAAGCCTCTGCACAATTTCAAAATCACGGTCACTCACCAGTGGCTCATGATTTTTCTCAATCCGGATCCAGTCATCTTCCGGTTTCACATAAGTCTGCTTCACTTTATGGTTCGGTGTTGTCCTTTTTCCCTGCACAAGATTTCCGATATAAACCTCGTTTTCCAGTATCCTACGGACTGTAACGGAACTCCAAAGTGCCTGTTCTTTCTGCCGGAAGCCAGTTTCATAATGACTGCCGCTGCTGATTTTATATTCAAATGGGGAAAGAATACCCAGTTCATTTAAACGATTAGCGATCGCATCCTGACTCATTCCCCGCAGCTTCATCTTAAAAATATCCTGTACTACACTGCCTGCAGATGGGTCAATCTCTAATTTATGCTTATCTGTCTTTGTCTTCCTGTATCCAAATGCTACAAACGGAGTCACGCACTCACCTTTTTTCCTCTTAATCTCAAGATTACTCCTGATCTTAATAGAAATATCACGACAATAAGCATCGTTGATTAAATTTTTAAATGGGATAATGATTTCGTCTGCCTGATTCTTTCCCTTAAGACTGTCATAATTATCATTGATAGCAATAAAACGCACACCAAGAGCCGGGAATAATCTCTCGATATACTTCCCGGAATCAATATATTCCCTTCCAAATCGTGATAAATCTTTTACCACTACGCAGTCTACAATCCCACGCCGGATATCTTCCAGCATTGCCTGGAATGCAGGGCGCTCAAAATTAGAGCCTGAGTAGCCATCATCAACTCGGACTGAAACAACTTCTATATCTTTTTTGTCTTTCAGGAAATCCAGAATCAAAGCTTTCTGGTTAGAAATGCTGTTACTTTCCAGTTTTGCTGAACTAGAAATATCGCCATCTTCTTTAGATAATCTGACATAGATGGCGGCATGATAGATTTTATTGATATTCTGATACATATCTTACCTCCTTTTATTACGTCAGAAAATCCATGTAATAAAAGGGGGCTGCATAATTTGTCCTTACTGACATTCTAACACAGTCCCCTCAATCTTGCCAGTACTTTTTCAGACACTCAGAAGCATATTCTCAAATGCCTGCTCCATAGATATACCGTTATTGGCAAATCTGACTTTTACTTTCATATTGCCGATCCGGACCAAATATGGATTTCCTACTTTATTCAGAAAAATATCTCTCCGTTCCTGAAGCGATTTATTTCTGTCTGCTTTTATCATCCGTAGATCAGTCATTTCATTGATATCTACATCACTGAAATCCTGCTCCAGATAGTTTCTATATTCCTCTGCCGTCATGCCCTTCTCCTTCCATTCCCATCTGAATCTGTACTGCTTTCAGTACCCGATCCAGGCTCCACTTATTTACTCTTCCGCATTTCTCAATAATACATTTCGTAGAAATGCTCATAACCTGTTCAGCCAGTGCCAGGCTTCCTTTTCGGATTCCCGTCATATCATATTTGCTGATAAATACATGTGTTGGCAAATACCGTTTCTTATAAATTCTTGATGTCAGCGGAACTACCGTTATGACTGAACTGTATGTATTGGCTTTATTATTACTCACTACGATCACCGGTCTTACTCCACCCTGAACAGATGTTGTAGGAAACATACCGAGATCTGCCCATAAAATATCTCCTCTGCGGATTGTCATTTGTCCTCTCTCCAATCTATTATTTTTATTTGTAAAGCATCCATAGCGCTATATTGGCTCCACAGGAATACGGCAGAGTTTCTTTCCCATAGGGAAAGCTCTGCCGCATAACCTCTATAGCCAATTTGATTATTAAACAGTGCTCGCTCGATTCTATTTATCCTCGATACCCCGAATCGTTACTCCCGCATATGCAGGAAGGGAATAATAACCTGCCCAGATGCATACTCCGGACCACAACCCGGAAACTCTCGTTTCCAGGCTCCAGCAGTTCATAGGTTTACCAGTTACAGACTTCTCAGGATCTGCAAGTGTATCGCATCTCATACATATCATCGCATCACCAGCCTGCCAGCTGGCTTCGGTCAGTGCTTTTTCGCAGCATTACAGACTGAACTAAAAATCTTTGTTTTGTCTTATAATCCTATAGCGGCATCTTCCTCGTGCTCTTTGCATGAAATGTCACGTCAGTTATTATTGGATATTCAGTTATCATGGTTCATTTTAGGAAGTCCTTTAACTTCCTCTAATTACTAAAGTCAAATGACTTTGGCAAATGCAAAAGATTTTGAAAAATTTTTTAAAAAAATTTATTCATATACATTTCACGCATCTTATTAAGAGTGGATTTCAGCTTGTATGACAGCATCTGTCTGGAAATCCCCATAATCTCCGCCATCTGTGTCTGTGTCTTGTTTTCAAAGAAAATGCCATAAATAATCATGCGTTCCTCTGAGTTCAGTTGATTGATCACTGTGTGAATATCCTGCTGTTCCATTTTTGTCAGTACACAGTGCTCCACATCACAGTTCAGATCTGGAAAATCCTCAATCATGAAGCCTTCTCCATCAATGGACTGACCGCTGTAAGGTACTTCTCTCAGCATCTTATCCACAACCTCACCCAGTTCATTCTTAATCTCAACTTTTTTTGCCTTGCTGCTTCTGTAAAAATTATTCATCGCATACGCAACTTCTTTTGTAATCTCGATCATTTCTCCATCAATATTTGCGTAATACTTTCCTTCGTAAAAATATGGGTGTTCAATATACATATCCGTTCCTCCTGAATTTGAAATCTTGTTGCTCGTTTCAAATCCAGAAGGCGGACCTCTGTTTAGGATCATGCCTGCTCCGCCTTTATCCTGCCGGGATACGCCCGCAGTTATTGGCTGAGAAATTCAGGCACGAAAAAAAGCCCCAGTAGTTTTTTCTTAACTACTGAGGCTTTCGTCTCTTTCTTGTATTCAGTTATCTATGCCTTCTTTCATCAGCATAATCATTGTATCAGGATAAAGTTCACAAAGTATCCGCAATATATTCCCATAAGTTCATATCATTATTGGAATCGTACATATTTCAGTATAAAAAGTTCATCGTGTTATTCTTCTACTTCTTTTCCATCTATATATAGTTGAAATTTATCAGGATGATTGACTACATCATAGTCCTTTCCGTATTCTACAGGTCTATATTCGGCTGTCATTACCGATTCCCCATCTTCAATATCCTCTTTCCATAAATAGATGTTCATATCAAGGCTCGTCGCATATCCCCTGTCTGTGGAGAATTTTGTCGAATAAAATGAATCATCCTTGTACATCTGCAAAAGTTCTCTTGCAAAAGCTTCTTTATCCCCGATATGTCCCCGGTTAGCAACCACTGTAATATTTTCATCTCGATTTACGGAAAATGTTCCAACTACATCCGGTTCGCCTTCCTTATGACCAGATTCAGATTTCCCATAAATACTTCCTGCAGCAATTATCAAGATCACTGCTCCTGAAATCAATGCAATTATCTTTTTCTTCATATTTTTATTTTCCTTTTAGTTTTTTTACTGCGTAATTGATTACTTCTTCCGGTGTGGGTCTGTCTCCTTTAAGTGTCATTTTCTTCCATTCTTCCTGCACAGCCGGATCGGGATTATCAAATCCTGCATCTATGGCTATCTGCATTTCTCTGCGTACCTCTTCTGGTGTTGTGTTGTACTTTTCTGCAATCTTCTCATAAATAGTTTTCTCTCTCATTCATTTTCCTCCAATATATAAGTAGAATTACACCTTGTTCTATAGAACTAATTTAGCATATTTCTATTATCATGAAAAGACACTTTACAACTTAAAGCTGAATAAAAGGTCAAAAAAAGAAGAGCTACTCGCTCTTCCCAGTTTGTCATATCACTCTTCCAATAATGTGTGAATTACTTTGATCATTTTTTTCTGCTCTTTGATCGGAAGTTTTTCAATTTTTTCTGTCAGCTCATTGGTAACACCTGTAACTGAATGTGCCACAACATCAATCAAAAGAGTATCTGCTGAAACATCTAATGCATTTGCAATTGTAACAAAGGTATCCAATTTTGTAACTTTCAAGCCTCTCTCTATTACACTCACATGCGTTGGACTTAAATTTACTAATGCAGCCAGTTCCTCTTGCGTGAGATTTTTTGCTTCTCGTGCTGATTTGATTCGCTGTCCTACTGCTTTCAAATCCATCGTAACACCTCCTCCAGAACGAATAATCGTTCTGAATTTAGTATACTTGTGGATATCTTAAATATACAGAATCGCAAAGCCAAGTTCTAATTCTACAGAACTATATTCAAAGTTTTTCTTTGCATTTTCGTAAAAAAGCGTTATGATTGAATCAGTTAAATCAAAGGAGGTATCAAATCATGAAATCACATAAATACTGGTCCTTAGGCGCACTTTTCTGTATGTTGGGATGCATTTATTCTGGAATCAAAAAATCTATGACTGCACATAAATACTTTGCCTATTCTTCATTGCTTTGTATGGGCATGTCCATTTATTCCGGTCACAAACTGGTTTCTCCAAAGAAGAAAAAAATCACTGAATCAAATAATAGTGAGAATAGTTAAATAAAAAATTGACCTTTATTCATCAAAGACAAAGTTGCTGGAGAATATTTTTTCTCTCCAGCAACTTTCTTTATCTTTAAGCCATTGAGATACAATACTGTCCAATCAGCTTCATCCAACTATTATATTTATTCTTTTCGCACACCTTTCGGCAAATTTCATTCTCCATCAATACACAGAACATCTTATCATAATCAAATGCCCAAACAGCACCATTCACATGGTTTTCCACTGCTTTCTGATCTATGCTTTTCAAGCGTGTGACCATTTTTTCAATTTCTCCATTTCCCAAGTTACCGATATTTTTGCAGATAAACCGAAAGAAATTCAACGTTGCATATTCATCATGCCAATGGAAATCTTCTGGATTGTTTTTAATTTTACTGGCTCTCAGCTGTTCTTTGATTATCTGAGCAGCTACACCTTTCATCGAATCTTCGTATCTCATATTATTCACCTACTCTTCCTCAACGCCCAGTGACGGTTTAAATCTTTTATCCTTTGCCTGCGGTACCACGATCTCATAAAAATAAAATCCTAAATACCCAAGTGCCTGCTTCTTCATTTTATAAAAAGAAGTCCTGCCTATTCCTAACTCCTGCTGTACTTCCACATCTGTCTTATTATAATGACTGCAAAAACAGGAGTGAAGGATTTCACTGAGCATCACACCATTCGGTGCATAGAACTTCACCAAAGTCATTCCCCGATAGATCATGTCCGACAATCCATAAATAATCATCAGATTATTCATCTCCCGGTGCATCTTTGGCACATTCAGCTGGTTGTTATAAATGCTCAGATAACTCAATGCATATGCCATATCTTCATTGATTTTCTCCTGGCATTCCATATCCAGTTCTTCTAACACAATCTGATTTTCCAAAATCAATTTCTGATAGCTTGTCATCAATTCTTTAATATCAGTATAATGTCTTTCGATTGTAACTTCCAGATAATCCTGTGCATGACTTGCCATCTGGAAGGTAATTTCTTTCATTGATTTAATTGCATAATCTCTGTCTGTCATCAGTTTCAAAATCTCCTTATCATCATCACACTAACTGGCGGTCTTTCAGACCAGTTCGCTTTCCCCATGATTTTGATGGGAAGCAATTACTTACTACAACTTGCAGAAGCGGATATCCAAAAGGCATTGTGGGAGCTGCCTTTGCTGACCGGAATCCATCTTCTTATGTAAAACCTACAGGAATATAAAGGGAAAGTGACTATCCCTGCCGGTTAATAATCCAAATAATATCGTCTATACCAATCTCTCCTTATGCTGTTTTTCTCTCCATAAACCATTTATCCACTTCGTAAAACAAGTGGCTTTCCTGCCCCTGTATCATACAGGTGTACATCATTCCTACACCGCCTGCCTTTCTGCTGGCGCATCGCTCGATTTTCAAAATTCTGTCAATACTATATTTTCTTCCATCCTCCCATGTAAAAAATATGGGAACCAGCTGTCCGTCTTTCCGAAACTCTGCTACTACATCTACATATACTTTGTTCATGCCGACACCTCACTATAAAATCTCAATTGCTCTTGGCGATGCCGGGATTCTGCGGATATATCCATTTAACTCCAACTGCTTGATTCTGGAAAATGCTGATGATGTTGATTTCACCCCGATCAATTTTCCAAATTCCCGTATTGTCGGTGGATATCCATGTTCATTGGTATATCGTAAAATACACTGATAACTTTCTTCCTGTTTTCTGGTTAATGCTTTTTTCAAATCTATCCCTCCAATTACCCATGGAAATAACTATGTGGATGGATCGTGTGCGTACCAGCGTCTAAGTGGGATAAGACTTTATCCTGATACATTGCCGCTCGCTGTATACTGAAATAACCAAACCGTCGTCTGATCTCATCTACAGTACGATCCAGCTTCTCTAACTTTTCCTTTTTCTCCTGATTTCCAAATAAATCCAACTGCACGGGAATATCATCTAACACAAGATCCGCAGCTCGGATCCCCAGGCTTCTAATGGGATGTTCCCATTTGTAATTATCTTTAAATAGCTGAAATGCTGCAGTTACAATCTCGTTTGTAATATTCGTTGGCTGTCGTAAATGTATCTGTCTGGAAAAACTATACAATCGATTATCTCGAACTGTAATTTCTACTGTTTTGCATTTAAATCCATGTTTCCGCAATCGTGCAGCTACACTTTCTGCCAATGCTATTTGAATGATCCAGACATCCAGATCATTTTCCAGATCTCTCGGTGTTGTAGTGCTATTACCTATCGACTTTACTGGTGCTTCATATCCTTCCTTGCAAACCGGATCTTCATCCCAGCCATTTGCGAAAGCCCATAATACATTTCCTATTTTTCCAAAATGACTCTCTAACAACTTTTCGTCTGATTCCGCAAGTTGCCCGATTGTCCGGATTCCAAGTTTTTGCAATTTCTTATTTGTCTGTCTTCCGACATAAAGCAAATCTGACGCTGGAAGCTGCCATATCCTGTCTTTATAATTTTCTCGATTAAACTCTGTGATTGCATCCGGCTTTTTATAATCTGAACCAAGTTTCGCATAAATCTTATTCCAGGAAATTCCAATACTTACCGTTACACCCAGTTCGTATTTAATCCGATGGCTGATTTCTCTTGCAATCGTCATTCCGCTTCCTTTCAGATTTCTGCTGTCCGATACATCCAGCCAGGCTTCATCAATTCCATATGGCTCGATCTTGTCCGTATACTCCGAATAGATTTCTCTTGCCATCTTTGAAAATCTCAAATACAAATCCATCCGTGGTGGTACAAATATGATTTCCGGACAAATCTGTTTTGCCTGCCATAATGCCATTCCGGTCTTTACACCTTTTTGCTTTGCAATATAATTTGCTGTCAGCACAATCCCATGCCGGGCTTCCGGATCGCCACCTACTGCCAGAGGCATTCCTGCAAATTCCGGATGATGTAGCATTTCTACACTGGCATAAAAACAGTTCATATCACTATGCAGGATCACACGCTCACTCAAACTTTTCACCTCCTAGCTGTTTCCTTCAATATGATGTCTTATCAATTTCTGTATGTTTAGTATATATCGACATTCCGGAGATAGTCAAGTAACATCTTGGTTGTATTTTCTCCATTTTGGAGATTATTGTTGATTTTATTTCTAACATACGGTATAATGCATATAGAAAATTCAAATAGAAATGAGGCGAACAAATGCGTGATTTCGGGGAAATATTAGCAGAAAATAGAAAAAAGAAAGGATACTCTCAATCAGATCTGGTAGACCTGCTTTCTCAGGAAGGTATTCAGGTCACTACAAAAGCAATCTCCAAATGGGAGACCAATGCACGAGAACCAGCTTTACATGTTTTCCTGACACTTTGCCAGTTACTTGATATCGAAGATATATATGAATCTTTCTTTGGAGAAAATCCATATAACATTATGAGTGGATTGAATGAAGAAGGCAGAAATAAATTGATTGAATTTGCTGATATTTTGAAAGCTTCTAAAAAGTTTTCTCCACTGTCTGCAAAGATTATCCCATTCCATCATCCTGTAGAAATTACCTGGGAACCAGTTTCTGCTGGTACTGGAAATTACCTGGAAGATTCTGTAAAAGAAACTTATGACGTAGGACACCTTGCTCCTGAGCAGACTGACTTTGGTGTACGGATCTCCGGTGACAGTATGGAACCACTTTATCATACAGGCGATGTCGCATGGATTCAGAAAAAAGATTCTCTTGCTAATGGTGAAATTGGAATCTTCTATCTCAACGGTAATACTTACATCAAGGAATTACACGATGAGCCAGATGGTGTTTATCTGATTTCTTTAAATCAAAAATATCGTCCTATCCAAGTTTTGGAATCTGACTCTTTTAAGATTTTTGGAAAAGTAATCGGAAAATGCAAAGGTGCAGAAATTCCGGGATTTCATTAGATTTCAACAGCAGGTTCATGATCCTGCTGATAACAATAAGCAAAGGAAGTGATTGAATGGCAATCAATAATACATTAAAAGATATTCGTGAAGAACGGAATCTCATTCAAGCAGATTTGGCTGAAGCCATAGGTTCCTGCAGCCAGACTATAGGCCGCATCGAACGTGGAGAACGTAATCCCTCTCTTGAGATTGCAATCCGGCTGGCCCATTACCTGAAAGTGCCTGTAGAAGATATTTTTCAAGTTGAAGACTGAAGCATAACAGCCGAAAAACCGAGGAATAAAATCCCCGGTTTTCCTTTTGCTCAAAAATCAGTGTAATTCCATGATGCACAGATGCATATACGATTGCTTTTCTCATTTGTTTTCCTTTCTGCCTGCTCCATCAATCAGGTCATAACTCATATCTAAAAAGTCCAGTACCTTTGCTTCGCTGACCGAACCATCCAGTAAAATAGTGATCCAGTGCTGCTTATTCATATGATACCCAGGTAAAAATCCATAAGTCTGAATAATCATATTTGTCATGTCCGGATCACACTTTACGTCAATGATATCAACCATCTCTCTTCCTTCTAATCCCAGTTTCGATTTTTCAACCGTCATGATCACTGCATACCATTTCCCATTCTTATGTCGAAGTACTGCACTGTCCGGTAGTTTACTCCATAAATATTCCGGAATCGTGCCATACTGTTTCTGCACATATTCAAAAATTTCTTCTTTCTTCACAATCTATTCAACTCCTGATTCTTCTGATATCCTGCCCATAATCATACCACATTTTCGTATCCCGTACTACCTGCCAAATTCTTTTGCATTTTCCCGGTTCTCCTGACTTTAACTAATAGAGAGGTAAAACAGCAAGGACAGGAAGTGAGGATACACTTCCGGGAAATCCCAATTTAGGGTACCCTGCCCTAAATTGAAAAACGTTGAAAGCAACGATACTACTGTCCTCTCAGAAAGGAGAACCCACCAATGGCTGAAAGAAAGAGAAACAAAGAAATCCATTTTTATGTCACCGAAGAAGAAAGGAAGCTTATACGCAGGAAGATGATAGAATCAAAAACCAAAAACATGGGAGCTTATCTGCGTAAGATGGCAATCGACGGTTACATCGTCAACACCGATACCACCCCACTGAAGAAACAGTATGAGGAAATGCACAAGATTGGTGTAAATATCAACCAGATTGCAAAAAAGGTAAATACCACCGGAGATCTATATCCAGAAGAAATGCAAGAATTGAAAGAGATGGTGAAAGAATTATGGCGTATCTTAAAATCTTCCCCATTAAGGTAACTGACAAGAAAGCTCTGGACTATATTACAAATCCAGATAAGACAGATGAAAAACTGTTAGTTTCCAGTTTTGGCTGTTCCCCGGAAACTGCAGATCTTGAATTTTCTATGACAAGAGAAATGGCAAAAAAGAATGGAATGGATAAAGGCGATAACCTGGCATTTCATCTGATCCAATCATTTAAACCTGGAGAAGTTGATGCCGAAAATGCCCATCGCTTAGGTCAACAATTTGCTGACGAAGTGCTGAAAGGAAAATATGAGTACGTGATCAGCACACACGTTGACAAAAATCATATTCACAATCATATCATCTTCAACGCTGCAAGCTTTGTTGATCATCACAAGTATGTTTCCAATAAGCGGAGCTACCATAAACTCTGCAGAATCAGTAATCGTATCTGCCATGAAAATGGACTTGCCACCAGCATGCCAACCGGAGAAAAAGGTAAAAGCTATAAAGAGAACATGGAATATCATCGTGGCACCAGTTGGAAAGCCAAGCTACGTGTCGCAGTTGATAAATCAATCTGGACTTCCATCAACTATGAGGAATTTCTGCAAAAGATGCAGTTAGCCGGATATGAAGTCCGGCAGGGAAAGCACCTGTCCTTCCGTGCACCGGAGCAGAAGAACTTCACTTATATGAAATCTCTCGGAAGCTATTATTCCGAAGAAAATGTTCGCATCCGTCTGGCTAAAAATCGTAGCAAAGTAAAAACTCCAAGACATCTGTCCAGAGAAGCTCGCTTGTATATCAATATCTCCACTTATGTCACAACTGGAAATCGAGAGGGATTTGAACGATGGGCAAAGCTCAATAATCTAAAAGAGGCAGCCCATACCTTCAACTATCTTTCCGAAAATAACTTGCTGAATTATGACGATTTCAGGCAGCATGTATCTGACATTGAAGCTTCTGTGAAAGTTGCCGACCAAAGAATAGCACAAATCAACAGTGAGCTGAGCACGCAGAAAGTCATTCAGAAACACTGCGATTCTTACCGGCTTTGTCGTAAAGTAATTGAAGATTGTAAATCTGCTAAAAATCCAAAAGCATACCGCACCAAACATCAGGCAGAATACCAGCTCCACGATTCACTAAAAAAAGAGCTTCAGGATCTCGGTGTCACCAAAATCCCAAGCTCTAATAAAATCCAGAAGCGGATTGAAAATCTTGAATCTGAACAGGATGCTACTGTCCGGGAAAAACAGGAATTGCAGAAAAAGCAGAAAACCCTAGAGATCATTCAGCAAAATTTCACTGCACTGCTCGATGCTCCAGAGATCAGTTCAGACTTACTTCCGGCAAAAAAGGAACCTGTTTCTGTCACAAGAGAAAAATAAGATTGCACTGGCAACTCACTCATTTTCTTCCCAATCTTCCCAAGGTTTCAAATCCTTTTCCTCCCAGGTGACACCATACGGTGCACCTCCGGAGGTATAACCAGCAATACAGAAAAATCGGTCATCTTGCAAGATCTCTTCTTTGGTCAGATTATCTCTTGCTTCTTTTTTCCGTTTTGCTCGCCTCTGTTTCCTCTTTTGTTTCGCAACAGCTGCTTTTTCTTCCGGCGTTTTCCTATGTCCTTTTGCCATAAGTGTTTCTAGTGTAATTCCACTCTGAATGTCTTTTAGTATACGAGTTTCATACCCTGTTTCACGTTTCTCAACAATTCTATAGTATGATGAACATAAAAGATTCGGTGAATCAACATTGTACTAATACTTTTTTTCAACCGAAGTTTTCAATTTTTCAAAAGCTTCTTCACTGATTACATGTTCTATCCGACAGGCATCTCTTTCTGCAGTTTCCCGATCAACCCCGACAGCTACAAGCTGCTCCGTAAAGAACTGATGGCGTTCATAAATTTTCTCGGCAACCTCCCGCCCGGCATTAGTCAGATTGAGGTATCCATCTTCATCGACAGTCAGGAAACCGCCATTCTTTAACACACCTACTGCATGGCTGATGCTCGGTTTACTGAATCCCATGTGCCGGGCAAGATCAATGGATCGGACCATACCCTGCTTCTTTTGAAGAATCAGCACAGCCTCCAGATAATCCTCCCCGGACGCATGAATCTTCATCGGTTCCTCCTTTATGCAAGGCTCCAGCCGGAAGCCTTTTTACGGATATTTACAAAATCCTGATAAATCCCGGCTTTTGCCATAAGCTCGTCATGGGTTCCCTGTTCGCTGATCCGTCCATCAGAGATCACCAAAATCTGATCTGCCTGACGGATGGTATTCAGGCGATGTGCAATCACAAGTAATGTTTTACCCTTTACCAGCTCATTGATTGCCTCCTGGATATAGCTTTCATTATCGGTATCAACACTTGCAGTCGCTTCATCCAGAATGACAATCGGTGCGTCCTTCAAAATGCATCGGGCGATAGAGATTCTTTGCTTTTCGCCGCCGGACAGAGTAGCGCCGCCTTCACCGATGACTGTCTGGAATCCATCTGGCAGCGCCATGATAAAATCATAGCAGCGGGCTTTTTTTGCAGCCTCATAGACTTCTTCCTCGGTAGCGTCCGGTTTACCCATGCTGATATTGTTGTAAATGGTATCCTGGAACAAGTACACCCTCTGGAAAACCATGCTGATCTGTTCCATCAGTTCGGCGAGAGGTACATCCCGAATATCTGTACCACGGATTGTCACTTTGCCGGATTTCACATCCCACAGCCGCGCCAGAAGGTTCGCAATCGTGGATTTGCCACCGCCAGACGGTCCCACAAGTGCGGTCATGGTATTCTTCTGCATAGAGAAGCTGATGTTGTGCAGGACTTCCTTGTCCTGATAGGCGAAGCCCACATCGCTAAATTGTACTTCTGGCTGATCCGGCTGTGCCTGTGACAGAATATGTTGATTTCCGTTATCGGGAAGTTCGGGCTCGTCCAAAACAGCTTCAATGCGGTCTAATGCGGCATTCATCACGGTCAGTCGGGTTGCTTCTCCATAAAGAGCTTTCAGAGGTCCAAAGAGATCAAAGACAAACAGCAGCACGCCCAAAAGATAAGCCAGGGAGAGTACGCCTTCCTGATGTAAAAAAACGGATAAATCGAAGATAGCGGCAATACCCACGCCATAGAGAATGTTTAAGCCAGTGGTCCACGGTGTCATTTTCTGCTCAAACTTCGTATTGACATCCCTTGATTTTTTGAAGTTTTCCGTTAATTCGTCAGATTTTTCTCCGAGCAGATTGTAACTTTTGATAACCCCAATTCCTTCAGCAAAAGACAAGACCGCATCCGTCAAATTCTCGCTTTGGTTTTGACGCCCGACAGCCTCCTTGAAGGAAACCTTATTCATATATTTTGCAACCAGTGATGCCAGCAAGGTAATGATTACCGCAATCAGCCCAAGTCTCCAATCCAGTACGAACATAAAAACAGCTAAAACCAAAGTAGACAGCATATAGCTCATCATGTTGCCAATGGTACTCATAGAAACTTCCTCAATGAATACCATATCCGTACTGAGAACAGAGCTGATTTTTCCAATATTCCCCGATGTAAAGTAACCCATCGGCATTTTTCTTAAATGATTTCCCAACTCCATCCGTTTATCAGCAAAGATCATAAATCCAGCGGCACTTTGCAGACGGTCGCTCAAATAGTGAACCACTGTCTGAACCACTACAACAGCTAATAATCCAAGTCCGACAAACAGACAGGTCTTTCCAGTCAGCGTATTATCAGCAAACCCGGCCAAGACAATAAACGCCATGAAGATCGGCATTTTGGAGAGAATGGACTCGACAAATGCACATAGAAATGCAGCCTGAATACGGCTTTTATACCTCCCGGAGAGGTTCAGGATTCTTGAAATCAATGCAAACATTTATCTTCCCTCCTTTGCAGTAGATACTTTCCACTCGGCGCTGTCCTGAGCCGCTTTCCACAACTTTTGGTATTCTGGGCAAGCTTGAATCAGCTCCTGATGTTTTCCGGTTGCCACCATCTTTCCGTGATCCATAACGCATATTTGATCTGCGTTCATTATAGCGGGAAGTTTGTGAGCGATAACTACCAAGGTTTTTCCCTCCACCAGCTCCGCAATAGCAGCCTCCATTTTTTCCTCATTTTCTGGATCAGCATAGGCCGTGGCCTCGTCAAGCACTACAATCGGGGCATCCTTCAATATTGCCCGCGCCAGGGAAATTCGCTGGCGCTGCCCCCCGGAAAGCATTTTCCCCGCATCGCCCGCCATGGAGTGAATACCTTGCGGCAGCTTTTCCAGAAACTCCATACACCGGGCTTTCTTCGCCGCCTGCATTACTTCCTCATCGGTAGCATCCAAACGTCCAAGACGGATATTTTCCAGCAGGGAGGTGTTAAACAGGTACTGATCCTGAGCCACATAGGAAATGCGGCTGTTCAATGCCTCCAGGCTCATATCACAAAGTTTCTGCCCGCCAATGGAAATGCTCCCTTTCTGCGGGTCATAGTAGTGGATCAACAGTTTTGCAAGGGTGCTCTTGCCAGAACCGGATTCACCAACTAGGGCAGTTTTTTGTCCTGCTTGTGCCACAAAGGTAATATCGTGGAGGACTTCGTTTTCCGCTATTATCGGTTTCCCATCTGGGCCAGGCTGTGTCGTCTGATACGCAAAGGAAACATGATCGTAAGAAATGTTAAAATCCTGTCCGTGGAAATCATCCTCAGCAGCTTGCAGCGGTGCCGTATTTAACATCTGTTCAAGTGCCGTGATCTTATAATTCAGATTCGGAATCGTCTCCATAAAGCCCAGTGCTTTCAGGAGAGGAATCCCAATGCTGAGGGAAAGGCAGAGGACTAAAATCAAATCAGGTAAAGTGCTTATGCCACAGAGAACAAACCATGCCCCAAGAGGCAAAGTCAGAATAACAGTGCAGGGCAGTAGACTTCCGTATATCGCCATCCAGGGCCAGGCGGCCTTATACCATGCCAAGGTATAATCCCGATAGTCCGTTACATCCTTGCGGAAGTTCTCGTAAGATTCGCTCTCCCGGTTGAAAACCTTGACAACCTCCATACCATTGATGTACTCAATGATCGTGTTGTTCATTTTCTGTGCAGACTGATAGTAGGGACCCATGCGCTTCATTCCAACAGAGTACATAATGACCATGGAGAGCAGGCTGATCGGGATAGAGGCCAAAGACATAAGAGCCAGTTTCCAGTCCGCACAAAACATAGCAACATAAATCACCAGCGGGATCAGTAAATTTGCGATACCCTCTGGGACTGAATGAGCAAGGAGCAATTCCAAGCTGTCCACATCATCGACAAACAGCTTTTTGATTGTCCCTGTCCCTTTTTCCTCCACAATGCCAAGGGGAAGTTTCTCAAACTTCTTTTGCAGAGATACCCGCAGCCGGAACAATGTGTTATATGCTGCTTTATGAGAAATTGATAATCCCCATCCATAAAAAAACGCCTGCAAAACAAGACAGATCAAAACCCCTATAACACGCAATAAAACAAATTCTGTTTCAACAGAATCGCCCATAACCAATGGCGAAATGACCTGATAGGCCAGCACAAAAGGCAGGATGCCCATAAGAACGCTGACCAGTACGACAACCGTGGCCACATACATATTTTTCTTATATGGCCCTGCGTACTCAAAGATTTTTTTGAACATAAGCCCTCCTTATATTGAGCCGTACTGTCTGTGCTTCAAAAACAAGAGGCCGCCAAAGTAAAGCGGCCTCTTATCATTATCTTTCTGTCCAGTCAAGGCGGCCCTGACATTCATAATTTCTAAAATTCACTGGCGGATTCGGAAAAAATCCAAAACCTTTTTACTGCCGGATTCGTCCAATGGATAGCTTTCTTTTACTTGCCCTTTTTCCATATGGACTACATACGAACATCCCGCCATCACCAACTCCGGATCATGCGTAATAACAAGAAGCGTTTTGCCCTGATCCGCGAGTGACTTCAAACTCCGCGCAACTTCCCGCATATGTTTGAGATCAAGCCCGCTTGTTGGTTCGTCAAACACAATGATCTCCCGGTTACTCACAATGGCAGACGCGATCGCTACCCGCTGTTTTTGCCCGCCGGAAAGAGAAAGCGGGTGCCTGTCTTTATATTCCAGCAGATCAAACTGTTTAAGGATTTTATCCACAACAGTTTCATCCTTGTTGTCCATGCTCAGAAGCACTTCATCCGCCACGCTTTCGGTAAATAGCTGATGGCTGGTATCCTGCATTACCATGTAGCAATGTTTGAGCCGGGCTTTCCAATCAAGGGTTTTCCCCTCAACCTGCAAAAAGCCACACTTCTTTTCCAGTCCGCAAATACAGCGGGCCAGAGTAGATTTTCCAGCGCCATTCAGACCGATAATGGCAATCGTTTCTCCAACAGGCAGTTCTGCACTCGGAATATGGAGGCTTTCCGGTTCCCGCTTTTTATACGCAAAGCAGAAATTTTGAAATTCCATCTGTTTAGCTGTATGCGCCTGATACTGATTCGCAGGCTTCAACTTCGAGAGAGAAAACGGCCGCAGCCCTATTTCTTTTCGAGTGCCATCCGATAAGCTGTCAAATTCAGCAGGCGTGTATTCCCGTTCAATCTCCCCATCTTTTACATACAGCACACGATCTGCAAGATCGTGAAGGTAGTAAAGGCGGTGTTCTGCGATCAGAATTGTTTTGCCCTGCTTTTTCCAGAGGCTTAGGACCTGCCGCAGGTCATCAATAGCAGCCATATCCAAATTAGAAGATGGTTCGTCCAGGACCATAATTCCCGGCAGCAATACACTTGATGAAGCACAGGCTATTTTTTGCTTTTCGCCTCCGGACAGAGCAAACACGCTTCGCCCCATCAAATCTTCAATATGATAATCGGAAACTGTCCGGTCAATCCTTTTCAGGATATCCTCCTGAGGATAGCCTAAATTTTCACAGGCAAAGGCTAATTCACTATCCGTATCCACGTTGAAAAACTGACTTTTGGGATTCTGGAATACAGATCCCACCATAGCAGCCAAGTCATAAAGCGGCGTATCTGATACGCTTTTTCCGTCCAGAAGGACATCGCCCTCTAATTTGCCCTCGTAATAATGAGGCACCAGCCCGTTTACCAAACGGGTAATCGTTGTTTTCCCACAGCCGGATTCTCCCGTAAGTAAAACAAATTCCCCTGTGTTTATGGTGAGATTGACATTTCTAATCCCTCCGCCGCTGGATTCTTCACCATAAGAAAAAGAAACATTTTGAAAATCTATCATGGCAAAATCCCTCCTGCGGAAATTATCGGGGAAGCAATCGCCCAAAACACTACAAAGCAACAAAACAAGATCAGCACCACATCGGCAAAATTGAATTTAAGCTGGCAAATGTTTGTGCGTTTGACAGGAGCGCCGAGGCCACGGGTAATTGCCGCAGCGGAAAGTTCCTCACCGATTTTCACGGAGCAGGTAATCATCGGGATCAGCTTATACTCCAATATTTTTGAAGATTTTTTCCCTCCAAGTTTAATCCCACGCATTTTCATAGCGTCACTGATTGCTTCTGACTCCTGAAAGACAGTTGGAAAGAAGCGGAACATGACCGTTAAGGGGATCGTCACTTCTTTAGGCATATGGATTCTTTCCATGCCGGAAATCAATTCACTGACCGTTGTTGTTTTCACTGCATAGGCAGCAATCGCAACACTGGGAAGGATTCGGCAGAAGAATCCTATTGTAAACAGAACAAGGAAATTCAATATCCCCGTAAGGTGCGGCAAAACATAAATTTGGACAGCATAAAAAACAGAAAACACAGCAATATAGCCCACAGCTTTTGCACATTGTTTCGAGGTAAGCAGCAATATAGCCGGAACCACACAAAGAACAAGGCGGATCAGTCCCATAGCTTCTCCGCCTGTTCCACCCATGACAAAAATGCTTATGATGAAGATGAGCAACAGTTTTGTACGCGGATCGAGCCGCAACCCTTGTTCTGTTTTTTTGCTGAGCAGAATTTCCCGCGCCATTATGCAATACCGGCACGCTGGAAGTGCTTTTTGCAAATGGCTTTCCCAATCATACCTCCGACAAGGCCAAACACAAAGCAGGCAACCAGCAAAATAGGCGCAATCCACATAGGCATATATGTATTAAGGGTAGCTGCATATTCAGTGCCGTATCCTTCAGTCAGCATTACCATATAGCTTTCACGGTTCAGGAAAATGGGAGCAAAGTTGCCAAACACCCAGATGCTGAACACACCGCAGGAAAGAACTGTACTCTTTGCACTTTTGTAGTCTGCCTTTTTCAGGATCACGTCAGCCAACAGGCCGCCAACAAGACCAGTTACCATAGTAAGATAGCCGTTGCCGAAGAACACCATGATTAGACCAATCAGGAAACCCATGATTGCAGTCATCCCGAATTTTTTAGCCTTTGTAACATACAGCATATAGGGGATGCCGCCAATCAAAGGACACAGCACCGCCATCAGCGGAATAAAAATGGGGATGAAGCCAAGCATCGCCACCAGCATAACAATGACGACATAGATGACGGTGTAGATGCCGATAGTAATTAAATCTTTTCCCTCAAGCCGGGAACTTTTTTTCTGGGAACTCATACCAGTATCCTCCTATCTAAAAAATGGTGTAGTTAGTATTTTCTAACTACACCACATATAATAACAATTTACGCCTACATTTCCAACCCAAAAACGGTTTTATTCTACCCAAAATCGGTATTTTTTAATTTTAACCAATCGTATTTTCCGTTTTATAGTTTTTAGGAATTACCCCATACTTCTTTTTGAATGCCGCAGCAAAGTTACTCGGTTTTGAATAGCCTACAAATGCTGCCACCTGACTTACGTTCAAATTACTTTCTAATAGTAGACTTGCCGCCTTTTCCAATCGCTGATCTATAATATACGCATGAACCGATGTTCCAAACAGCGAGGAAAAACCCTTTGACAATTTTGAAGTACTAATATTGACTTTTCGCGCCAATTCCTCACAACTTGGTGCCAAAGCAAGCTGACTGTCAATGATTCTCTTCGCTTCTATGATGGATTCTCGGTCACTTCTGGAAATTGCTATATAAGTTGACGCAAGAATACTCAGTTCCAAAATCTCACTCAAATATACAGATAACAACTCAAAAACTTTGCTTTCCAAAAACAGGTATCCCAATCCGCCGCGATATTGCGTGAAGTCTTTCAGTTCCGCAAAAATGTGCTCCATATAGGGAGTAATACCTACTTTTGATATACCTTCCAATAGTTTTTTCTGATAAACCTCAATCTCACCAACATCAAAATAGTCATTCATAATTTTACGGAAATACGACAGTGGTACTTTTACATTTTTGAAAAGGAAATCGTTTTGTTTGGAATAGCACAGATATTCCATTTTCCCGTGTCCACGATAAATACAGGACTCACCTTTTTGTATGCTGATACTTTGTCGGCTATCTGCAATATTCCAGGAAACACCATCATTGAAGCAGAACAACATTTGAATGTATTCTTCGCTACTCACTCCCTGCACGTTCATATCTGAAAAATAATTCATTTTCCAGTCCGAAACAACTGCTCCCTGTTTCGTGACCACCTGTAAAATCTGCCCTGTCCCCATGTCTGCTGGAATATCTATGGTTATTGTCTGCGGTGAATTAGAGAGCAGATCACGATAAAGATTATTCATGTATTGGTTTGTCATGTACAAGCATTCCTCCCGAAGTTAGATAAGACTAATTAAATTTTACAACTTCCAAAGTAAAAAGTCAAATTTTGTAATCATGTAAAAAGCAGACACTACTTAATGTAAATTACAAACTTCACTTACTTCCATTTCTTTCTGCATCTCACAAGACGATAAAGTCACTTTTAAAACCCATTGTACTGACAATTTAATATTAATTCTCATTGTTCTCCCTGCACATCGCTAAATTATCTTATAAATATGGCATTTTAGGAACACCTGACAGTTCGAGAGTTAATTTTATCTGAAGTTCATATTTATCGTGCTTTTATTGCAAGTAATAATGTTTCTGATAATTTAGCTGTTCTAAAGTGCATTTTTGTCAATTGGTTTAAAATTTTTTCCACACTCTGATAATTCCACGACATTAGGCTATCTACAGTACTAACTATTTTTTTACCACAAAAAACTTTATAGGTCAATCTCCATGTCCATTGATCCATCCCCACTTGCTTTATATCGGTAATATACGTCTCATAGCGCAATCTTCCTTGAGTAGCCACCGATATTCTACTTCCTACTGGCGCAACAAGAAATTTCGGTTCTAAAAGTTCTATCAGGATTGGGACATTTATATTCAAATTTTTATCTAATTTATACAATAATTTTTCTTGTTCATCCCTTTTTAAATGTCCAAGTACTCCCATGCACATTACACCACTTATTTTATCTCGAAATGAATATTTACCTACATCTATCGGCAATAGAGAAATTCTCTCTTTAACTTCATTATGCTCCATTAATCTTGCCATAAACGCTGTTCTCATATAAGCCGATGGTTCTAAAGCAATTATTTCTTTATCACATATCATATTAGCCATCTCTATTGTTGTTTTTCCAGTTCCTGCACCTATATCCAAAATGATTCCATCTAAATCCTTAACCATATCAGCAAATTTGTTTAAAACAATTTTTTTGTTCCCTATCTGTGAAAGAGCTGATAAATCATAAAATTCTACTGTCTCTCCGTATACATTCTCAATTTCATTCAATCCCGTCATTCTCCTTTTTTATTAAATGTCTTTTTTCCAAATCATAAAATATACTTTTTATGTCACCAAAATTGTCATAATCAACGATATTCATATAGCCCACTTTCTGACATATTTCAGACCATAATTTTGATACATATATTTGATATTGCGCCATGGACATTTTTTCTGTTCTATTTTGCTTAAATAAAATCTCTAAAGCTTTCTTTACTGCATCCGGCCATATTTGTTCAAACGTTTCTTTTACTGATGGTAACATTACATTTCCTATAGTAACACCAGAGGGTATATTTACTTCCTCTTCTACATTAATACTTAGTGTTCCATATTCATCTCTTGGCATATGCAAGAAAGGAAGCCATATTACCGGACCATGGGTATTGACCAGACAGAGCCGCCCTGTGGAAAATGTCAATTCTATTCTATGATATAAATGTAATGGATGGTCTATATCGTTACGATCCACATTGGTATTCACTATAAATGTTACCGGAACCATTCCAATTATACCACTAATAACTCTGTTACCCCCTCCTGCCATAGAAGTTGTATAAGATTCTGCTACATTTCCCAATTTCCATGTAGATAAGCCTCCCAACGCACACCCCAATATATCTATTCCATCATATAATACATGTATAGCGCATTCCAAGGATGCATTTATAAGATGAGCATGTTTACTTATTATTTGTGCCGCCTCTAAAAAATCTCGAATTGGCTTGATATACCGATAAAATGGATTCAACATAAAAGCGGCACTTCCGGATTCTCTTATACAATTAACAATTTCTACCTCATGAGCAGGATGTTCTAATAATGTTGGTATCCCTTTTGCAAGTATACTTTTAGCTATATTGGCACCGTTTCCACCTCCAGCCGCATTAGGTACAACTACACATGCTGCATCAACATTTTGATTTATTTCTTTAATATCCGTATACATTGGCACATTTAGATTCTTTGAAAGAAGTCTGGATCTATCGCTTCCTTTTCCCAATATACCCATAAGCTCATATTCTTTACTTTCTGCAATAGCTTTCAAATAAATTTTCCCAAATCCTGTTCCACATACTAAAATCTGTTTTTTCTTCATATCTTTCCCTCTGATTTGAACTTATCTATTTTTTTAAGTTCATCTAACACTTGATATTTTTCAAGATAACTTGCCATTGTATAAATTCCATCCTTCCTAGGCATTTCAAATATTGCATTGGCAGTAATCGCTAATATTTCGCCAGTTAAAACACTCGGATTTTTTCCTTCAAAATAAATGCATCTACTATCATTTCCTTTATTTTGTCTTACCCATATAAAAGCTTTTTGGTTGCTATTTTTCTGTCCCATTAATGCATTTACTAAATCTTTTTTTTGACAATGCGCCTTATTTACTATTGAAAATAAACTTACAGGTGCCGCCGTATATGAATCAATATTAAGCATATATTTCCCTTGTATAATTTCTTGAATTTCTTCTGTAACATATGGCAATATAGATAATTTCGAAATTCTTGTTGGAAGATTCAGCGGACTTCTTTTCTGAGCAGGTAAAATTTTTCCATTTCGCACACATGCCATAGGAATTCCAGCTTTATAACTTTTTATTTCTTCCACATAATCGATTGCGGCAGCTTTTGAAAAATTATAGACACCTCCAATAATCATCTCTATTAAGTCATCATTGAAAGCTTCTTTAAGCACAGAAGACAACATCCATCCTGATAACCCCGGAAATATTCCCGAACCAACTATAGCGGTACCTTTCATGCTAGAATTCCTCATTTTTCTAATTAAATGAATTCCTCCTGGGTCAACATACGGAATATTCTCTGCCATTGCTTCAAGTAACATTTTTTCACTATAGTCTGCGGAAGGTCCGATTGCTCCTATTACCAAATCACTTCCTTTAAAGAATTTTCCAATATTACTTTCCTTATCAATATCAAGTTCAAATAATTGGATGTTGGGAGCCATATACATTCCTGTATCTTTTATTGTTTCTATATTCCGTACACTGACTCTTAATGAATAGCCTAACTTACTTAAAACCTTACACGCTGTCACACCAACAGTACCTGTTCCGCCAAGAATACAGATTGTTCTGCGATTATTTATCATTTTCTAGTTCCCTCATAATAATATCAAAAATGTCATTACTATTAGATTCAAATTCTCTAACGTTACCTAAAACAGCCTTTTCCCAAGATTTAATAGCAACTGAATTTCCGTCAATTATGCTTATATCTCCTAAATATAAATCACTTTCTTTTGCTTTAGATGGATTTATTAAAAAAATGCGGTTAATAATAATGTTTTCCCCCAATAGTTCACTTGCCTTAGTTATGCATAAAGAAGCCATTTCGGAAAAGGCAATAATATATTTCTTTTTAACACTTATGTCTTCATGACATCTTTCAATTATTTCTTGCCCTCCCACTCTCTTACAACTTATGTTTGAAGCGCTCAACTTTTCTATAAGAACATCTCTTATTTCATTTTCGTTATCCCCAAATATATATACAACAGTATATGAATTTCTTGTTTGATTTCCTGCATTACTATGCATTTGATTTTTTGAAGGATTTTTACAATCCGATATATACTGAGCAATCCCCATAATTGTTGGCATCGTCAACGATGCCCGTAATATTTCATCAAATCTCATATGTATTTACTCATTACGTTTCCTCTAATATATATCTTTCGATTTTGCTGATAGTCGGATACTCAAATAACTTGCCGATATCCATAAAACACCCTATTTTCTCCGTCATTTGGTTAGTAATTTGTATTGCCTGTATCGAATTTCCACCTATTTCAAAAAAGTTATCATTTATATCAATATTTTCAATTTTTAAAACTTCTCTCCAAATTGCGAGTAATTGCTCCTGAAGTTGAGTAAGCTGTTTACAATTATTATTCTTTTTAAAAATAGGCTTTCTATTTTTTTCTGCAACAATCAAAATTTTATGAATATCCTTTTTCCCATTTGAATTAAGCGGAATAGCATTCGTTTTAATATATTCTGTTGGAATCATATAGATCGGAAGATCTTTTTTTAACATTTCCTTATAAAACTTGTCTATCCGGTCACGATACCTTTTTTCCTCTACTAATACAGCACATATGTCTTCTATCGCATTATCCCTTTTAAAAAAAACAAACGCTTCCGTTATACCTTGAATCCTTCGTAATGCAGCTTCAATTTCGCCCAATTCTACCCGATATCCATTGATTTTTACCTGATTATCCAATCTTCCAAGAAATTCAATATTACCTTCATTCCAATACCGTCCCATATCTCCAGTACAATACAATCGTTCCCCAGTTCTATCTAAAACAACAAACTTTTCTTCTGTTATTTCATTATCGTTTAAATATCCCTGTGCAACGCCATCTCCGGCAATATAAAGTGTTCCCGGTACCCAGTCAGGGCAATCTTCCATATTCTGATCCAGAACATAATACTTCTGGTTTGCAAGCGGTTTCCCATACGGAATACTCTTCCAATCTTCCGGCACAATCTCTGGGATCTCGAAATGATTGGACCAAATACTGCCTTCCGTCGCTCCTCCAAGTGCAACAATCTCAACATTCTGAAACAGATTACGGATTCTCCCCGGAAGTGAAACCGGAACCCAGTCGCCACTCATCATTACCAACCGCAACGATTGTGAAGTTACCTGCCTTTGATATTCCTCATATTCTGCCAGCATTTCTACAAAAGCTGGCACGCTGTTCCATACGGTAATATTCTCATGATTCAACCAGTGAATCCAATGCGCTGGATCTTTTCCATATTCCGGATCCGGAAGAACCAATTTCCCACCTGCGCCTAAAACGCCAAAAACATCATAAACAGACAGGTCAAAATGAAGATTGGAGATTCCAAACGCCGTATCCTGTTCTGTAATCTGATAGCGTGCATTGATATCCAGTATTGTATTCACTGCATTATGGTGAGTAATCATTACTCCTTTCGGCATCCCGGTTGTTCCCGACGTATAGATTACATACGCAAGGTCTCCCGCCTTATTCTCCTGTGCTTTGTATTCAGAATCGGTTTTTAATCCAGACACAGAAATACAATCCCACTCGTGCAGCCATTCGGTATCCTGATCATACGCCTGATTCTGCACAAGAATGATTCTTGTTCCACTGTCACGGAGAATCTTTTCAACTCGTTCTCTCGGATTATGGATATCTATCGGAAGATATGCGGCTCCGGCAAACAGGATTCCATAAACAGCAACTACCTGCTCCCACCCTTTTTCCATAAATACAGCTACCGTCTCTTCTTTTTTTATTCCCATGCTCTTCAACTGCCCGGAAATGTAAAACGCCTCTTCTTTTATCTCCCGATAAGTCATCCGCCTGCTGCACGTTACCAGCGCCTCCTTATCCGGGAATCTGTCTGTCGCCTCCAAAAATAATCCATCCAACGTTTTCTCTTCAAATTCAATCGCCGTTTCATTCGCCTGACGCCGTTTTTCTGAAATTTCCGCTGTTACCAAACTTGCCGTTTTTTCCTGCATGATCTCCGGATGAACTGCCAGCGTATGAAGCAGGCCGGTATATGCCCGGAACATCTCATCCAGCATTCCCGGATAAAACAATTCATCTACAGAATCCCAGAACAGGCATAAGCTGCCATCCATTTCAACCACCTGATGATCCAGCCACACCTGCGGTGTCTGTGAAATGTTATAATTCAGTTTTCCAAGCCACTTGCCTTCATTCCACTGCTCCACGCCAAGACCACTGGTAAACACTACCGGCATAATAGCGCCCCGCATATTTCCAGTCTTTTTCTTTAATTCGCGCTCCAGTTCAACCGCGCCATAAGCTGTATGCTCCAGATCTTCTGTAAGCTGCTTCTGAATTGCCTTTGTCCTTTCCGCAAAATTATTCCCTGCATTCTTTATCTCCAGCAATGTCAGTGTTGTAAAATCTCCAACCAGATTGTTCACTTCCGGATGCAATTGTTTCCGGTCAAACTGCGTCAGATTAAGGGTAAAATCCTTATTACTGCTCCACAAGCGGAGAGTCTCCGCATAAGCACTCATCAAAAGAACAGAAGGCGTTACCTCCAGTCTTCCCGCCGCGTCTTTTACAGACAGCCATTCTTTCTGTGACAGTTTTGCGCTCCGGCGACAGAAACGCTGCTCTGTAATCTGGCTTTCGTTCTTTGCAAGCAGCAGATCCGGTGCGTCCGCAAAAGTCTCCACCCGGTCTTCCCAATATTTTTTATCTTTCTCATAAGCAGAGGTAGACTTTATCTGCTCCAGTCCCAGCACGTAATCCCGGAAAGACAAAGTAATCGGCATTTCCGCTTTTCCATTTCGATATACTTCTGCCCACTCATTTAAGAGATGGAACATACTCCAGCCATCAAAGATAATATTATCAAAACTGATATGGATTCTATGCTTCTGGTCCTCTATTTTAGTGATTCGCACATCAAACAGAGGCCATTCATCTGTCTGAATTACCTGATGAGACATCTCTGCCCGTTTTTCATCCAATGCCTTTTCTTTTTCTGTCTCTTCCAATTGTCGGATATCCGTCACGTCAATATGATACTGGGGAGTATTCTCCAGTATGCGCTGCATACCATCCGGCTGGATAATAACACGCATCATCCCATGCCTCTGTATCAACAGATTCCATGCCGTCTCTGCGCACTCAGTATCAAGGCCGTCTGCATCCAGTTCAAAATAACAGTGCGTTGCAACATTTCCCAATTCATACAATCCGCTTCTGCCAAGCCAGTAAGCATACTGCACATCGGTTAATGGGAACGGATGATATGCTTCCTCCAGATTCGGTTTGATCTGCAGTGTATCTTCTTTCTGTTCGGACTGTTCAATAGCTTTTGCCAGAGATTTTACGGTCAGATTTTCAAAAATCGTACTGATCGTTATTTTGTAGCCAAAGGTTTTCTGTACTTCCGAGATCAACCTTGTGGCAATCAGCGAGTCTCCCCCAAGGCTAAAATAATTATCTTCAATTCCGATATTTTCATATCCAAATAATTGTTTCCAGATATCTAAAAGCTTTTCTTCTGTTTCTGTCGTTGCCTTTGAAAATCGGATAACCGCAGTTTCTTCTTTAAAATCTTCCCGCAATTGCCTCCTGTTAATCTTCCCATTGGACAATGTTGGGAGCTGCTCCATGAAATGATAGTTCTGTGGAACCATATAATCCGGCAGTTTTTCTGACAGATATTCCCTTAGTGCTCCATTATGATAGGACAGGACAGACGCCTGCTGTCTGCTGCAGCATATACATCTTCCATATCTCTCTGTCACAGCACAGTCTTCGCCCAATCCTGCCTCTGATAAACATTCTCTCCACAGCAGGCAATCCGGGGTAACCAGCCCTGCTTCTTTTCTCTTGTCCCGAATATCCGCAAAACCATTTTCCAAAAAAGCCGCTGTAAGTTCCTGAAGGTATGTCCTTACCACAAGGTCAGTCATCAGCAATATTCCGTTTGGCTTCAGTAATTCCGCTACTTTCTTTACCGCATCCGCAGCATCAATATTTCTATGTAAAGCATTTACCGATATCACAACGTCATAGCTATGCAAGGACATCTGCTGCTTATCCATGCCTTCTTCCAGATTCAGCATCTCAAACTCGACTCTCTCATATCCCGCAAGTTCTTTCTCTGCTTCCTGCAGAAAATATTTTGAAGAATCCGCATATGTATAAGCCACGCTTACATCTTCCAGTGCATTCAAAAACTGTCTTGTAATTGCAGTGTCCCTTGTACCAATTTCTATAATCTGGAGTGGCTCTTTTCTGCGTTCTTCTGCCAGAAGCCTTAATCCCTGCACCAGTCTTTCCACTGTTTCCTCGCAGCCCGGAATCCTCCGAAGCAGCATATTCGGAGCCAAAGCCGGCTCTTTCTGGTAGAATACGTCCAGTGGAACTTCATTCCCAGTAACCATATGCTTCAGATACGGCTTCAGTTTCTTAAAATACGTTTCCGCATCTCCAGCTTTTTCCGGTACAGCTACTTCCTTCCCGGTACGCGATAGTCTGCCGTCCTCTTCTCTCAGGATTCCTTCCTTCTTTAAAATTTCCAACCATCTTGCCACAGTATTCTTCTGTGTTTCCGTAATGCTCCCTTTTTCAAAAATTTCCTTCTGCGAAAGGACTTCCTTCTCTGATACAAAAACGCCTAACTCTATGAGTGTCTCCAGCATAAGCTGTACACATCTCTGGTCTGCATAGGCAAGGAAATTTTTGTATGCTGTCTTCCGTTCCTGCTGCATCTGCCAATTGCTGACATCATCCTTCAGTTCTTTCCAGCCCCTGCCAAAGATATCTGTGCCGTACAAATACGTTGTAACTTTAGAATCTTCCTGTATCGGCGCTCCGATATAAGCAGCCAGCGTTTTATTGCCATGACCATCACTAACTGTATCAACAACTGCATGAGCCACACCCGGAAACTCCTGAATCGCATGTTCAATTTCTCCCAATTCAATCCTGTGTCCGCGGATCTTTACCTGATGGTCTTTTCTTCCCAAAAATTCAATTGTCTCATCATCCCAGATTCTTCCGAGATCTCCGGTCCGATACCATCTTCCATACTGATCTGTGATAAATTTCTGCCCCGTAAGCGCAGAATCTCCCCTATATCCTTTTGCTACACCAAAACCGCCAATCCAGAGTTCGCCTTCTGCCCAGTAAGGGCAATCCCTTCCATACTCATCCACAACACGATATGCCTGATATCTGAGTGGCTTTCCATAAGGAATAGATTTCCAGTTTTTCGGCATCGGCAGGGTAACATTCTGATAATTGGACCAGATACTTGCCTCTGTAGCTCCTCCCATAGCGACAAACTGGCAATCCTCTGTCCATGCCGCAACCCTCTGCGGGAGATCCATCCCAATCCAATCTCCGGAAAGCATAACCGCCCTGATCGGCAGTTTCTGTTTCATGGATTCCGCCCGTATCAAAAGCATATCCAGAAGCACCGGCACTGAATTCCAAACGGTAATCTGATATTTCAACACTTGTTCCAGCCAGTAATCCGCATTCCTTCTCTCCTGCTCTGGAAGCAATACCAATGTTCCTCCTGCGCCTAAAATTCCAAAAACATCATATACCGACAGGTCAAAATCCATAGCTGATACAGCCAGCGCCCGATCTGCACTTGTCACATGGTACTTTTCATTAATATCCTGAACCGTATTCCATGCGCTTTCATGCGCAATCTCTACACCCTTCGGAACACCTGTAGAGCCTGACGTCATGATGATATAGGCGCTGTCCTTCGGCGACACCTCTGGCAGTCTCACATTTTCCTGTCCCTCTTCCATACCTTCCATCACAAGGATTTCCGTACCTTCCGGCCAGTCCAGTTTTTCGGATAATTCCCGATTCGTGACCACATAGCGGACTCCCGTCTTCTCATGGATTAACGCTCTCCGATCTTTAGGCTGGCTTAAGCTGACCGGAAGGTATGAATTTCCGGAAAGCAAAATTCCTAATGCCGCCTCGATCTGTTCTATCCCGCGCGGCAGGGTAAGTGCAACTGGGACTCCCTTAATATCCTTTTCTGAAATCCCTGCCGCCACTGCTGTCGCCCGTGCTTTTAATTCCCCATAGGAAACCGATCTTCCGCTTCCCGCATCAATAAGCGCAATATCTTCCGGGCAAACTTCCGCATGGTTCATAACAGCCCAATGCAGGCATTCCACACGCTCCGGCACTCCTGTACGCGCTGTATCTTCAATTTCTCTTTTTCTTTTTTCAGGAAGCACATCAAATCGCTGATTCCAGTCCTTCTTTCCCAATTCATGCAGAAGATTCTCAAAACACTCCAGCATATCCGGGATCATATTCTCCGGGAATAACTTATCCACGCTGTCCCATGTAAGCTGTACGCCATTTTCATCTTCATAACTCTGGAAGTCATTCCACACCTGCGGCGTTTGGGAAATCATATAGGAAAACTGCCCCAGTTCTTTCCGGAACGTATCATTTACCAACGGCGTTCCCAGATTGCAGGCAAAAACAACCGGCGCCACTGCCGATGCGTCTCCATACATCTGTGCAAGGTCTCTCTGGACTTGCACGCCGGAATATGCCGTATACTTCATATCCTCATGGAGCTGCTTCTGGATCCTGTCTAGCAATTCTGCAAACGTCGGATTCCCTTCGCAGTCAATCTCCAGCAATAACAGTGTAGTGAAATCTGCTATCACGTCTTCCAATCCCTGCTGCTCTGTTTTCCGGTTAAACAATGGAATATTAATAAGGAAACGATGATTCCTGCTCCACCGTTCCAAAACCGTCGCATATGCAGTAAGAAGAACCATTGCCGGAGTTGTCTGGTATTTCTTTGCCCGTACTTGCAGATGAGCCCACTCTTCCTTGCCAATCCTTACAATCCTGCGGTTGAATACAGTCTTTGTCACTTCCTGTGGCCGTTTTGCCAGTGGCAGGCCTGGCCCTTTCGGCAAATGCTCCAAGCGTTTTTTCCAGTATCCTTCTGCATTGTCTCTCTCTTCCTTATCTTCCTCTTTCTGCCGTTCCAGATAAGAAGCAAAATTCCACCCTTTTGATTCTGCCGGAAGGCTTTCTCCGCGATAGGCAGCCGCCAAATCCCTCAATAAGATCTGCAGACTCTGTACATCAGCAACCAGAAGCGCCATGTCCACATGAAGGCGTGCCTTATTTTCAGGAAAAAGCGTAAGCTCTATTCCTGCTACTTCGCCTTCCTCAATCTTTAACTTCCGATGGGATAAACGTTCTCTGACAGATACTGCCATTGCCTCTGCTTCCTCAGATGACATCCGGGAAAAATCATGAACCTTTATTTTTTCACAATACGGCTTATCCAGGATTTTCTGTGTCCCATCTTCCAGAAAGCAGGCACGCAGCATGGGATGATGATACTGCAGCACATTCCATGCTTTTTCCAGACGCTCCGGATCTATATTTCCCCCATCAAACTCTAAATACGCATGACAGTCTATTCCTCCAAGAGCCTGTTCTTCATCCCTGCCAACCCAATATGCATACTGTACGTCTGTTAAAGGAAACGGCTGTTTCATATCCTTTTCCGGCGTTATCTTAGATTCTTGCGCCCGTTTTTTGCCCGCTTTTTTCTTTATGCTGCGCTGGATCAGCGCCCACCAGCCTTCAAGGGTAGGATTTTCCATCAATGAACCGAATGAAACCTTAACCCCCTGTTTTCTCCACTGGTTTACCAGACGCATGATCGTCAGGGATGAAAGCCCAAGCTCCAGCAGATTTTCGGAATCCCCCAAATCTCTGGCTACCGGCAGCTTTTGTTTGATCTGTTCCTTTATCTCTATATATTCCATGATTCTGTCTCCTTCTATTTTTCCTGCGCCATCCGTTCTAATGCTTTCTTATCTATTTTTCCTACGCTGGTCAGCGGCCATGTCTCTACCCGTTCTATCTGATCCGGCATTTTATACGCCGCAACACCTATTTCCCGCAGGAACCTGTGGATTTCCTGCAAATCGATCCCGGCTTCATCATCGGTCACAAGGAATGCACATATCCGGTTTCCAAGGGTTTCATCCGGAACGCCGACAACGGCTGCCTCTTTGATTTTCGAATGCCTGCAAAGGTAAGCTTCAATCTCTGAAGGCATGATCTTTTCTCCGGCGCGGTTAATCTGCTCTTTGATTCTCCCGCCCAAACGTAACCTTCTGTCTTTCGTCCACATAGCTTTATCGCCCGTCCGGTAAAATCCGTCCGGCGTAAAGCTCTTTTTATTTGCTTCCTCCGCCATATAATAACCATCAATCGTATACGGGCCTCTGGATAATAATTCCCCAAAAACTCCTTCCGGTACGGCCTTATCTTCTTCATCCACAATCTTCACTTCATCCGCAGGAGACACCGGAGTTCCCTGACATCTTGCGATCAGGGAACCTTCATCCTCCGGGCTAGTAAAGGACAGTAGCCCCTCCGCCGTACCAAATACCTGCATCAGTTTACACGGCCATTCTTCAATGATCTTATCCGCAAGGGAATCTTCCAGCATTGCGCCGCCCACCTGCAAAATCCGCAGGCTGGATATATCATAATCTTCATCCCATTCCAGCATTTCCATGCACACAGTAACCATAGCAGGAACCAATGCCGTTATCGTGACACCTTCCTCTGTAATTGCGTCAAGGATATCATCCGGGCTGGTCGCAGACGCAAGCACAACTTTTCCTCCCACGTCCAGCGTGCCTAAAAGCCCCGGGCAGCATAATGGGAAATTATGAGCTACCGGAAGAGACGCCAGATAAACGTCACTGCTATCCAAGCGGCATCTCTTCGCGGACATGCGGGCATTATACATATAATCCGTATGGGTGCGCGGAATCAGTTTCGGAACCCCTGTCGTCCCGCCGGACAGCAAAAGCACCGCCGTTTCATACCCATCCACAGCCGGAAATGCTCCATTTTCTCCACACGTTTCCGCAATCATTCCACTGATATCCCCGGATTCGCTATCTACAAATATATGCCGGATACATGAATATTTCTCTTTCATCGCATTTGCCATCGGCACATATGAAAATCCCAGATATTTCTCCACCACAATATAAGCGGCCGGCTTTGCCAGTTCAATAATTCCTTCCAGTTCCGCCTCCCTGTGGGCCGGCAGCATCATGATTGGCACCGCCCCAATCTTGGAAAGTGCAAAAAACACGATCACAAAAGAAATCCTATTCGGAAGCTGCACAAGCACTTTGTCTCCCTTTAAAATCCCTTTACGCAGAAAAGCTGCCGCAAGACAATCTGCTTTTTGCTTTAATTCCATATAACTGATCTCGTCTTCGCTGTCCGTGACCGCAGTTCTTTCTCCATATTTTTCCGCCCACTTATCAAGCTGCTCTCCAAAGCCACATCGTTCCCATCCTTCCAGATGCTCGTATTTGCTCATATCCTTCTTATAACTCATTTGATTTGTCTCCTTTCTTATGCGCCGCCACATACGCAGCATATCCCTCAATCTTTACCGGATACAAATGCCATCCCTGGCCTTTCCTGCCTTTTTCTGTAATTTCCCCGTTTCTGACAGAGAAGAAATCCATTCCTCTTCCCAATCCAATACCGATCGCTTTTACATACGCTTCTTTCGCCGCCCAATACTGGAAAAACAGTTCCGGTCCCTCATTTATTACATCTTCCGCTTCTTCTGCCGTATAGAAATTCCCGGCTATCTCCCTGTAATCCGGGCATCCTGCCATTTCCTGCACATCCACTCCAATATCCATTCCGACAGCGAATCCCTCCAGTATGAATTCCCCCGAATGCGAAATATTAAAATTGACTGTCTGCTTTCCTGCGATTTCTTTATGATAAGGCTTACCCAGTTCATTGACAGAAAAATCAACTGTTTCCACATCTAAGTATCTTTTCAAGAGAATTCGCACGATAAGTTTCCCGGCAATATAACGCATCCTGTCTTCAGGAAAGCGGAACTTTCCAGCTTGCTCCGACTCCTGCTCACTCAGGATATATTCATGATTCTTCCAGAAATCTGTCATTTCCGGCCAACAGATGCACCATATATGTATCTCATTTTCACGGATACGAAGTTTGTCTGCTGACAGAAATTCCTTCTCCCCGCATCGTTTAACCTCCATTTTTCATTCCCTGAAGCCGTCTCTCAACCTCACTTATTACTTCGTCTTCGTAATCCCGCAGATAAAAATGCCCTCCCGGAAATATTCGGTAGTCAAAATCATTATCCGTATACTTTCCCCATTCACAGATTGCACTCTCATCCGCTTCACCGTCCTTTTCTCCGCCAAATGCAGAGATAGGTGTATGCAGCACTACTCCCGCCTTATCATAATACGTTTCATCCATGGTAAAATCCGCCCGCAGCATAGGCAGAAAGAAATCCAACAATTCCTGATTCTCTAGTATCTCTTTTGGCGTCCCTTCAAATCTTCCCAGTTCCCTCTTAAACGCTTCATCCGGAAGATGATAGATTGGCTTCGGTTCCGGAATGCTGGGAATCCGGCTGCCGGAAATAAACAGGTATTTCGCTCTATATCCCTCTGCCTCCAATCGCTTTTCCAGCTCATAGGAGATCTTCCCGCCCATACTGTGCCCCCATAAGGCATACGGTCCGTCCACAACCTCTCTTACAGCCTCTTCCAGATCATCTAACATAACCGGCATATCTATATACGGTTTCTCCATGATCCGTTCTTCCCTTCCCGGAAGCTGGACTGGACATACCGTTACTTTTCCCTGCATCTTTTTCGCCCACTGATTATAAGCAGACGCGCCGCCTCCTGCAAACGGCAGGCAGAACAAGGTTATTTTCTCTTTGTTGATATTTTCTGTATTTTTTATCAATTTCAAATTCACTTTTATATTCCTCTTGTATCATGTTCTTTTTGTTCTGTTTATCATCCTTTTGCAATACGCTTTTCCCAGGTATTTCTTATTCCTATCATGGATTAGT
Source organism: Dorea amylophila (assembly GCF_025567265.1). Lineage (NCBI taxonomy): Bacteria > Bacillati > Bacillota > Clostridia > Lachnospirales > Lachnospiraceae > Dorea > Dorea amylophila. Next base: position 52,704 of record NZ_JAOQJW010000008.1, read on the forward strand.
TCACTCTAACTCTTTATCAAAAAAAATTTTGGTCCATCCTAATATTAAACCAGACGCCAAAACAATATGCGCTACCATAATCCCGTTTACGATCAGGGAATATCCAATCACAGAAAAAACACCTGCTATCGCGCATTCAATCACTAAAATTACCCTCGCGCGCATCCCATAAACTTTCTTCTCTTTCACATCCAGTTTCTTGCTGCTGGCATCCACCGGTGCCATAGCAAATATGAATCCAACTGCGACAAGCCATATAATCCGCATTTGCCACGTCACAATTAGGTCAGATGCCAGATACTGACTGCATAGAAGGACAAGGATACTGGAAACAATCATGCAGCTCCCTGCTTTTTCTAAATGAATTCCTCCGGCATACTGCCTTAGAACAGTAAAGGGCAATAAAAAGACTAGCATCTCCAGCCAATTCCCCGTTGCGATGCCAAGTATGACAGTGATAAGGTATATCGCGACCCTGCCCAGCAGTACACCGTAAGCATATTCATACAACCTGCGGTCTTTTTCTTCAAGAATCCCGTTCCTTTTTTGCACTTCAAAAAGCCAGCCGGTAGTTTTTTTCCACACTAGAATTTCCTCATTTTCTTAACTTCTTCCGGCTCTTCTTCCTGATAGTACAGCCAGTTGCACGCCAGATTTGCCGTATATGCCGTCAGGCAGAGTGCAAGACAGTTTACAACTCCAAGTACTTTGATACCCAAGCTTTTTCTGATTGTTTTTTTCATAGTTACATGCCTCCTTTTTTTTCGAAAGTTTACACAAAAATCGCCCTCTTTTCAATTACCGTGGCAAAAACGGTAACTTTTTGGGCGATTTTTGCACATCTTTATTTTATTGTAAAGATCAGCTTAACAGAGAACTCCTGTTCTCCGACCTCCACTCTCATAATTCCAGCATACTTTTTAACCAGTTTTCCAACCGTATGCAGTCCGATCCCGTGACTGTCTGCATCTCTTTTGGTGCTTATGTACCGGTCCTTGTCCTTTAACAGCGGAACAACATACCCGTTGCAAAATTCCATAACAAGGAAATGTTCCTCATTTCCCATATACATCCTGCATTCTACATATCGGCCATCTTTTGTCTTTTCTGCCGCTTCCAGTGCGTTATCCAAAAGATTACCTACGATTGAGATCATATCCAGTTCTTCCAAAAAGTCCAGCCTGAGATCATTACCCAGGGTAATCTTATAGGAAATATTCTTAGATTCCGCAAGGAATTTCCTTTCGCACAGGATGCTGTTCAAGATCGGGTGTTCGCAATACACACCTTTTTGAAGGCTCTGAATCCGGACACCTAAATGTTCCATAATCTCCTTGACCTCTTGATTTTCTCCTTCTTCCATCAAACCGGCTACTGTACAAATAAATTTATTTATATCGTGTAAGAATGCCCTGTTATCCTCATTGACCTTATTCATATACTGTAAATTAGCAATCTCCGCCCTGCTTTTCTGGTAAAGCCGGGCCATCTTCTTCACTTCTTCTGATTTCTCTACAAACCGGTCAAACACTGAGAAAATGAAGATATTCGTCAATAGCAGCAGTGAAGCTCCTACCGGAACCATAACCCTGTTCATTCCTTCAAAAGAAATATTTGAATAAAACACACATCCTAATATAATGATCGTAGCGGTTGGCAGCATGAGCAGCACAGTAAAAGTTTTATTCTCAATCGTCAGATAATCCCTTTTTCTCGTTACCTGATTAATGCATTTAATAAACAGAAATGTCATGGTACTCATCAGTAGTAGCGCTAATGTCTTTTCTATTTCCGTCCCAAAACCCTCAGATGCACCTGTCACGCCATACGCATTCGTAAGCGTTGCAAAGAGAAATTCAGGAATAATTGCCAGCACATAATAGCAGCATACTATAACCAGCTTCTTCCATATATTTCCCCGGAACACAACCATTGACACAATCATATACGTTACCGGAATCATTACCATATTAAATATTGAGGATTCCAAGTGGTTGATTCCGAGCATTACCAGCGCTATGACAAAATATACGAGAAATTTTCCCAAAAAGTTTTCTCTTCTGTATGGGAGCATGTTCTTTTCCAGATCTTCCAACAGATACATCTGAAGAAGGCAGATCAAAAAATCTCTTACTATTATACCATGCCGTTCCTTTCCCCAAGAAACATGATCAGAGCGTCAGCAAACTGACCTTTTCTCGACCTTGAAACATTCAATTGGATTCCCATCTGTAGCAGCGCCACATTCTTTTCCAATCCTTCCACTTTCGCCAGATTTACAATATAACTGTTATGTGCATACTCAAATCCCCTTCCGGCCAGACGTTCATATAAATCGCCTAAAGATTCCTTACAATGCATCTCATCTATCTCCCCCTGCCTAGCAACGTATATAGAGCAACCCCTTTTCGCCAGACAGATATATAAAATGTCTTCCGTATAGATACGAATTACTCTTCCCGCTGATGTAACCGTCACGGAATAATCTCCACAGTGCAATTTTACTTTTGATAAAATCGCAGGGATTTCCCTTTTCAGACTTCTGTCATGCAAGTCTTTCATAATATAACGGAACGGCTGCCCAATATTGATGCTATCTGGAGTCGGTTCAAAGTATCCGGAGCAGAACACCAATATCGCTGCCCTATTGTATTCCCTCAGCTTCAGTACCGATTTATTCCCATCCAATCCGGGCATACGCATATCCATAAAGACCAAATCATGCAAAATATCAGCATTTTCCAGTAGTTCCTTTCCTGACTCGTATTCATAAAACCGTATCTCGCTCTTAGGAAGAATCCCTTCCGTTTCTATAACCTTCTCTATTTTCTCCCTATAATTTTTATCATCATCGCAAATTGCTATTTTATACATCTATGTCCTCATAGGTTAGTTTTTCCTAACTCTTTTTCATAAAAAATCCATCCTGCAGAATCTGAATCCTATGAGCATTTACTCTTCCTATAGTTCGGGTTCCAAATCTGCAAAGATGGGATCAGCAAAAAATTCCTGTATTGTGACATCCAATCCATCGCATATCTTTTTTATTGTAACTACGCCAGCATTCTTACTCTGACCATACAAAATATTCTTTAATGTCGAAGGAGGAACGCCAGAACATACCGCCGCCTCATTCACTGTGATATCTTTCTGATTAATCAGATCGTTTAAACGATATATGACCGCTGTTTTTATATCCACGGTATCGACCACCTTTTTTTCTTCTATTTTATATAAATCGGCTTTAAAAGGTCGCCCATATATAGTCTTTTTGATCTATGTACGATATTTTTTTAACAGTTTTTCTTATTCTAGCAGAAATCAGCTAAATTTCTATATTTTATTAGATACATGAAACCCTGTGAGAACATTTCTGATCCTACGCAGGGTTTTCCACTTTGTTATAAAATTTTTATATTTTCCAGTATGCTGGATCGGAGTTATCATTCAACTTTCCTTCTGCTACCGATTGTAAAAACATATTTTACGAATAAATATTCAGCAGTTCTTCCGGAGAAAGCAGTGTAATCCAAAAGGAAAGAAAATCCTTTTTATTCCTTGTCACAATCGCATCACACTGATTCGCCTTCGTACAAGTTGCAAGCAGGCAGTCTTCAAAATCAGATACTCTCTGCAAATAAGCAGGCAGCACATCTTCGTTCGTCACTGTCAGCACTTTTGCTATGTCCAAAACGGAGCCAAGTGCCTTTCTATAAATTTATACCGTTCTTACATCCCGATCAGCTCCTCTCTCCGGGTCATCTTTTCCCTGCTTTTCTTGGATTTTTCTCTTATTGATTTCCAGTCGTTCATGAATAGATGGCTTCTTTGCCTTCGTAGTTGCTTTATTCTTTTCTGTTTGCATACTCGAAACTACCTTTTTCACAGCTTTGTCATTATCCCCTTTTGTCACATTCGCTGCTCTTGACGCTTCTACTCTGCTGTCCTGCTTTTCTGCAACCTGCCGTTCCTGCTTTTCCTGCACACTTTTTTCTTCCAGACTGCAAAAGCTCTGCAAATATGGCAGCACATGGTTCTGCATATCGGTCAGATCTTCCATACACTTCTGAAACTCTTCATTTCCCTTGTTTTTCAGATAACCAATCCAACTTTCATCCGTAAGTTTCAGTTCATTTTGGAGTTTCAGCTGACTTAAAATACCGCCATTTCCTGTTCCAATATCTATTTTCCCTTTGAAATATTGCAGCATTTTATCGCCTTTTTCCGCATAATATATAGTAAAAAACATCTGGGCTGTTACCATCGGCTCATCCGTCCTCGGATTACGGTCTGCGTACCATTCCTTATCCTTCTGTGCAGTACGGGAATCCAGATCTGAGAGCTTCTGACAGCGTGGTTCCATCAGCTCCCGCTTTTCACAGTAATTCACATACACCATCGGCTCTGTTTCTTTGGATATATCTGGTTCGTAGGATTTCAGCCGTTCCAGCAAAACACCTGCCCACACGGACTGCTCACAGTCTTCTTCAATCACATCCTTCAGAAAGGAAATATAAGAACCAACATTTCCACTTTGCAGATCCAGCATGACTTCCTGTAAGGTATCCTGCCCTGGTTCTACATGATCCCGGTAATCATACGGATCAAATGCTTCTGCAATCTCATCCAGTGCCTCTGCCAGCTGTTCTGTGGTCATCTTCTCTGGATACATTGCTTCTCGAACATCCCTCATCGGTACATACTTGTAGTCCGGCAATGCTTCATGAATTTTCTCAATCCCTTCCCGTACCAGTGCAAGCTCTCCATAAAACCGAACATCATCCATCAGATTTCCAAGTACTGTATTTCCTTTTACGATTGCAAATTCAGCATCATCGTAGTAACTGTCTTCCGGATCACGATAGATAATTCCCATCGAGCATCCCAGATACGCAGTTTCTGGATTCTCCTTATATTTTTCATAGACTGCAGCTATCTGATTAACATCGGTACTTTTTTCATAAGCTCCCATATCATGGAACTCATCACATTCTGTGGCAAAGTATTCCAGATAAGGTTCTTTCTTCAGTGGCATATTGTTAAGTACATTGTCAATCATGTTATAATTCGCCTCTTCCAGTTCTTCTACCTTAGCCAGTGGCTTATATTCGCCCTGGCTTTTCTGAATCTCTGCCATTACAACCTCATCCATTTCTTTCACTTTTTCCATCAACTGATCATAATCCCCACGGATGCGTTCTCCAGTCCAGCCTTCGTCTTCCAAAAGTTCCTCTGCCGCTTCTTCAATAGAAATTTCATCATTTTCATAGACGCCACCATCCATCAGACGGAAATCTTCATCGTAAAAGGAATAATCGTATCCTTCTTCTGTCCTCTGAATAGCAAAATACCGTTCTCCTACCTCATATGCCAGTTCACTAAGAACCTGTTCTTCCAGATTCAAGAAAGAATCCAGCTGTTCAAAACTGATACTGTCTACAAAATGAGCTGTTACTTTTTCCCCATCATTCAAAACAACGATATCACTGACAGACAGGGAATGCCCACGGAAGTCTTTCGGTCTATCAATGTTGAACCTTTCAAAAATATCATCCAGTGACGTATTTCCCAGTAATTCTCCAACATAGACCAGCTTATAATCTTCTTTTTTTATCTGCATACCATGACTTTCAATAAAACTCATATTCATAAATGCATAATTTTCGCCCGGTGAATCATCTTTGATCTGATAAATACCAAAGGTTCGCCTTGTTCCTAACAACAGGTTTGCCTCTTTCAAAGACTGAATCTGCGGATATTTCTGCATTTCCCATTCCAAGTTACGGAAACGCTCCCGTTCTGCCATGGACATCTGATAATGCTCCGGTCCTCGTTCGATTTCCTTGCGTTCCGTGACATAGATTGGTGATGAAAAATTAGTGATCAGATAGATATCTGCTCCGGCATCGTATAATTTCAGTGCTTCTTCCTGGTCAATGACACTCATAGGCTCCTGAAATGCTCCAAAATCTTCATCGGCATAATCCAGATCCTGATCCCTTATCCGTTCCCACATCTGTAATTCCATGCCAAACAGACCTTCATGTGCCTGTATCATTTCTTTACTTGCATACTCTCCCTTACCGCCATCGCTGCCCAAGCAATAAATCTTAGAACCCATCCTGTGATAATCTAAGGCTGCTTCTTTTCTAAGCGGTACCATATCCTCTGCTGTATATCCATAATCCCGAAGTTCCAGCTTGCCTATGGTTGGATCTGGTAAGTCCTGAATATCCATTCTTGCATCATCCAGTAAATCCTCTACACTTTCCTCATCTGCTTTGCTCAATGCATCTGCCAGATTTCTTACCAGAGTCCTAACTTTCTCTTCCTCACCGATCAGATTCGCATATTCAGAAATCTGTTCTTTTACATCTGTTGGAAACTCTACGCCTCTACGCTCTGCCTGATTGATCCGTTCCTGCGTATATTCCTGCATTTTCTGTGTTTCTCTACCTGTTATCATACTTCTTGCCATATAAGTTCCTCCCGTATTCTGAAAGAAGGCATAACCCACAGAACATTCTTTCTGCCAGATTATGCCATCTTCCTTGTTTTCTTATTCCAGACCGAAGTCCCGCTTTCTATTTTCCTTGCCAGTTTCACTTTCCCGCTGACTCTTTTCTTTATAAATCTGCAGCTTCTCATGGATAGAACCTCGTGCCGGTCTTTCTTCTTTCTCTTTTGATTCCGACTGCTCTGTTTCTGTATCTTCCCGTTCATCCATATTGAGAAGTGCATTTAATTCTGACAGCCGCTCCAGTTTTTGGCTCAGTTCCTCTTCTTTTGGAAATGGCTTCCCGACTTCCTCTTTGGCATTTGTCATCTGCTCCTGTACCGTTTCCAGCCGTTGTTCTGCTTCTGCCAGTTTTTCCGGATAACTTTCTAAAAGATTATTGATACGAATGATATTTCCCAGGGCATCGGCTCCCAACCGAACTTTAGCTACCGATTCATGCTTTACAGACAGGATAAACTCTTTGCTCCAGCTGTCGAATTGGATTCTCATGTTAAATCCCTGATAACTTCCAATGTCCATAGCTGCATCTACAGACTTAATGTCTTTGCAGACCGCCAGAAGAGCCGCTCCTGCCTCTTTCTTTTCTGTGAACACTTTGCCACTGATTTCCATAGAAAACTGCTCTGGATCTGTAATTTTATGCTCAGAAAAATGAGCGATATCTGCCTTATAGCTGTCAATAATCTCCGTCAGTTTTGCAATCTGTTGCGGAAAATTCCTTGCAATATCATCTTCCAGTCGGTATTGGTTATTCATGTGGTTCGCTTTTAGAAGCTTTAATTTCGCCACATCCACATCCAATGCCATCTTCTCTTTTACTGCTGGATTTCCGGTTGCCAGTGCTTTGACCTCTGCATAGGACAGTGCCGCTTCGTCCACATCTTCGCAGCTTCTGACCGGTGCTTTGCTGGTCATGATCTGGGAAATAAACTTCTGCTTGTTTTCGATCAACTGCCACATGTAGCTGTCAAATGTGGATTCAGTTACATACCGGAAGATATGAACCTTTTTATTATGGTTTCCCTGACGGATAATACGTCCTTCCCTCTGTTCCAAGTCAGATGGTTTCCAACCAATATCCAGATGATGCAGGGCAATCAAACGATCCTGCACATTGGTTCCTGCACCCATCTTTGCTGTTGAGCCAATCAAAAAACGAACCTGTCCGGATTTCACTTTCCCAAACAGCTCCGTCTTTTTTGCTTCTGTATTTGCATCATGAATAAACGCAATCTCTTTTTCCGGTACACCTTTCTCTATCAGTTTCTGCTTCAAATCATCATAAACATTGAAACTGCCATCGCCTTTCGGTGTGCTCAAATCACAGAAAATCAACTGTGCTGATTTCTGTGCTGCTGTATCTTTCCAGATTTCATAGCTTTTCTCTGCACAGACTGCTATTTTGCTTTCCGGATTATCTGGCAATAATTCATTCACCAAACGCTGATCCAATGCTAACTTTCTTCCATCATTGGTAATTTTCAGCATATTATCAACCGAGGCATCTACCCCACCGTTTCTGACAACTTCTGCACGTTCTCCAAGGCTTTCTACGATTTCTTTCTGCTGTTCCGTTGGTTTCAGCACCACTGTTTCATATTCCGCTTCCGGCACTGGAAGCTTTAATTGATCGGAAGTCTTGATATCTGCAATCTCCTTGAACATATTCATCAGTTCCGGAATATTATAAAACCGTGCGAATCTGGACTTTGCACGATAACCTGTTCCTTCCGGTGCAAGTTCGATACTCGTGACAACTTCTCCAAAAGTGGAAGCCCAGGAATCAAACAATCCAAGTCCCATATTTTGTAATTTACTGTTCTGCAGATACCGCTGCATAACATATAATTCCGTCATGCTGTTACTGATTGGTGTGCCTGTAGCAAAAGTAATGCCTTTTCCTCCGGTAATCTCGTCCAGATATTGACATTTATTGAACATATCTGCCGACTTCTGTGCTTCGTTCTGTGCAATCCCGGCTACATTTCTCATTTTTGTATAGAGAAACGCATTTTTATAGCTGTGTGCTTCATCTACATACAAATGATCCACGCCCAGTTCTTCAAACGTAACTACCTGATCTTTTTTCTCTTTCTGATTCAGTTTTTCCAGTCTTGTCTGCAGGGTTTTTCTGGTCTTTTCAATCTGTTTGACGGTATAACGCCCGCCGTCCTGTTCATACCTTGCACTCTGGATTGCCATTTCCAGATCATCAATCTGCTTCCGCAGCATGGCTTCCTGCCTCTCATCAGAGATTGGAATACGCTCAAACTGAGAATGACCGATGATAATGGCATCATAATTTCCCATAGCGATTCTGGCACAGAACTTTTTCCGGTTTGCCGGTTCAAAATCTTTCTTGGTTGCTACCAGGATATTGGCTCCCGGATATAACTGTAGGAATTCTGCACCCCACTGCTCCGTCAAATGGTTCGGCACGACAAAGAGATTCTTCTGTGATAATCCCAGTCTTTTACTTTCCATTGCAGCTGCTACCATTTCGTAAGTCTTCCCAGCTCCTACTACATGAGCAAGAAGTACATTCTCTCCGTAAAGCTGGTGTGCAACTGCATTTTTCTGATGCGAACGAAGCTCTATTTCTGGGTTCATTCCTGGGAAAGTCAAATGACTGCCATCGTATTCACGGGGACGGATGCTGTTAAATCGTTCATTGTACACCTTTACCAGACGTTCACGCCTCTGCTGATCTTTAAAAATCCAGTCCCTAAATGCTGCCTTCATGGCATCCTGCTTCTGTGATGCCAGCATGGTTTCTTTCTTATTGAGGACACGGATCTCATCACCATTTTCATTGACGCTCTTATCATAGATGCGTACATCTTTCAGGTTCAGGGTATCTTCCAGAATCTTATAGGCATTTGCTCTCTCAGTTCCATACGTTGCATAGGCAAACGCATTTCTCGGACTGTCGGCATTCTTTCCTGTAATCCTCCACTCACCATTTACCTCAGAGAATTTAACCTGTATTTCCTTCTGCGCAAGATACCATGGCGTATGAAGCAGTTCTACCATAAAATCCTGATAATCCGAAGGTTCAATCCAAGTAGCTCCAACACGCACCTCAATTTCGGATGCTTCCAGATTTCTCGGCTGAACTGCCTCTAAAGCACGGACATTCGGTGTAAATTCCGGATGATTCTCTGCAAAGGTTCTCGCAGTGTTTAATTTATCCCTGACATTTCCAGATAAATACTCATCTCCGCTTTCCCACTGGTCTGTCAGTGGATTTTTGAAGATAACCCCGACCAATTCTTCTGTGATCTTCTCTTCGGTCTTTCCGGTCAGCTTTGCCATATAAGGAAGGTCTACCTTTGCCCTTTCGTTAAGAGACAATGCCAATGCTTCTGTTGCTGTCTCCACGCTTGTCACAGCAACCGCCTTTTTGATGGTTCGTTTGGTGAACATGTCCGCTTTCCGCTTCAATGTTCCATCTTCATTCAAGTCTTCCAGGGAACACAGCAGACAATAAGAAGAGTCATCAGAAAATGCACGTTTATTAGCATTACTTCCAATGACTCCATACTTTGCTGTGTAAGTATCATATACCTGATTCAGCTTCTCCTGCTGTTTCTGGATTTCTTCATCTGTGACAGATTCCTCCATCTGCATGGCGATCAACTCCCGGACGGTATCACGGATTGCAACCATGCCTTTTACACGTTCTGCAGTGGCTGCAGGCATTTTCACCTGATTCATCAAAGAGTTGACACGATAATATACCTGATCATCTACAACCGTATAGCTGTAATTTCTAACATTCGGATCTGCCGGAATACTCTCTGGCATCTCATCCAGTTCTGTTTCCACATCTACTGCCGGTACCATGCTTCCCTTAATTTGTTTCACAGCTTCTTGTAACTGTAATTCCAAATCAGCTCCTTCCATTGGAGCACAGGTTGTTTCCATACCATACGGACCGGACACTTCTTTCATCTCACCCAGAATCATTTCCGGATGCTGAACAAAATACTGATTGACCGTAATTCCATTGACATCACTATCCAGATTTATCCATTCCGGCATTTCTTTCGTAAGGCTTTCCCTCTTTTGGAAAAACAAGATATCAGCACTGACTTCTGTTCCCGCATTTGCCTTAAAAGCTGTGTTCGGCAGTCGAATTGCTCCCAGCAGATCTGCCCGCTCTGCCAGATATTTCCGGACTTCCGGTGACGCCTTATCCATAGTTCCCTTTGTTGTGATCAGTGCCGCCACACCACCTGGACGTAACTGATCTATCGTCTTGGCGAGAAAGTAATCATGGATCATGAAATTGTAGCGATCATACTGACGGTCATTGACCTTGTATGCACCAAATGGCACATTTCCAATCGCCACATCAAAAAATTCATTAGGATAATCTGTCTTCTCAAAACCTTTGATCTGAATATTGGCATCTGGATAGAGTAGCTTTGCAATTCTACCGCTGATACTGTCCAGTTCCACACCATAGAGTTTGGACTGGTTTAGATTCTCCGGAAGCATTCCAAAGAAGTTCCCGACTCCCATAGATGGCTCCAGAATATTTCCTTTTGTAAATCCCAGATTCTCCAACACCTGATACATACTTTCAATCACAATCGGCTGTGTATAATGAGCATTTAAGGTGGAAGCTCTGGCTGCAGCATATTCCTCTGGTGTAAGAACCGTCTTTAATTCCAAATATTCTGTCTCCCATGCAGCTTTTGTCTCATCAAATGCATCTGCAAGACCTCCCCAGCCAACGTACCTGGATAAGATTTCCTGTTCTTCCGGTGTTGCATTGCGATTCTCATCCTCACATTTCTTTAACAACTGGATAGCCATGATATTGGCACGGAACTTTTCTTTTGCTGTACCCTGTCCAAGCTCATCATCTGTGATGCGGAAGTTCGTTGCTGGAATCGGTTCTGATATTCCGTTAATCTCTTCCAAAGATTTTTTTCCTTCCGATACCTCAACTTCTCCAGATAATTCTTTTTCTTTTTTATCATAATCTGTCCACACACGTTGAGAAATAGCAGTAAAATACGAGGACTCTTCCTCCATAATTTCTTCCCTGATTTCCCGTAATTCATCTAAGGTATCCGCATTTACAGTTTTGTTGTGATAATGATAATAAAGTACTTCTTGTCCGAGTTTTACATCCAGACGTTCCAATTCTTGTGTTGACATTCGATTCCAAATATCATCTTTTTCCGTATGAATCGTGAAACCTTCTCCATCATCATGATATTCTAATGTGTATTGAAGTCGATTCGCTTCTCCCTTAACTTTGCAATCAAAATCGTGGATTTTTGTTCTGGTACCAGACATATATTCTGAATCAACTAATCGCAAATCCGTTATATCTTCCGCTGTCAAAGTATCCTGCTCCAGCTGTTCTCCTAACATCTGCTGTGCTTCTTCCAAATCTGCCAGTCTTTGTGCTTCCTGTCGTTCTTCGTACTTTTCCATTTCTTCCGGTGACAAATAATCATCTGTGCGGATTAACTGGCGGACACGTTCTGCAACCTTGTTCCACTTTAATAAAACTTCTACCTCTGGACTGCCAATTTTCCCTTTTGCAAGTTTTAATCCTTTTGCATCATGGGATGCGTCGGAAGCATCTGCTCCTGGTATTCCGGGTGAGGAACCACCTGTTCCATACTCATTTTTCAGGAACTCAGCTGCATCTTTCATATCATGATGTTCCATGAAATACTCATAGATTCGGTTACGTCCTCCTGCAGTAATGCCGCCTCTTCTTAACACTGCGTCAATTTCATCCTGTGTGATAAAGGATAGTGCCGGACGTTCGACCGTAAATTTCTGGTCTACCCAGGAACGCTCCCTCTGAAGATCCTGAAAGCGTTGGAAATATTCCGGATTATGCTGAATCTCCCAGCGGTGATAATCTCCCGGATTCTCATCCATATATTTCTGCAGCCATTCAAAACGATAGACAATCGCATCTGCTTCCTCTTGATCTGTCCATGCTCCACTCACTACATCCTGCCAGTCTGAATATGATTGTTTCTTTTCCCAGTTTCTGCAAGTATCCCGAAAATGAAGTGCAAGAAGATTGGTCATTTCTTCCTGCTCCTGTTCAATGGCATTATTGGAAATCAAATTATCCACGTAATTTCCATCCTCATACATATCCCGAATTCTGTTCGCTGCTTCTTCCCACGTAACCATGCGGTCAAAGTTTCTTCTGGCAGAGTCCCCTCGCCGGATACGGATACCATCATTGTCATACCAGATACTGATTTTCTGACCATCTATGGTAAATCCTTTGCCACCAGTTCCATATTCATCTTTCAAGAAGCTTTGCATTTCTTCATTATCCAGACCTTCAATCAGTCTTGCTGTAATATGAAACAGTGTATTTTTCTGTCCGCTTCCCGTGCGGAGAATATCATTTACCACTTCATCGGAAATAAGAAAAGCGGCTGGCTGTTCCAATGCAGCTGCCGCTTTCCTTATTTCTCCTAACTGTTCCTCTTCTGTTGGGAACAGGCTTAACTGTAAATAATCTCCTGAATCACCAGCTCCTCTGCCTGTGCCTTGATCTGGTTCATGTGTCTGGTCCATGCCATCCCGTCTGCCATTTTGTCCGGTGCCGGATCTTTCTCCAGAAGTTCGTTCATCAGGTTGTCTACTCTCTGCCTTGCCTGACTGTCGATCTCCATCAGGTGACTGTCCAGACGGTTCTGCAGTGTCAGAATGTTGAACCTGGCTACCTTGTGGTTTCTCAGATACTCTTTCCTCATCATTCCGTACTTCCCGATGGTTCCTCTCGTCTCTTCCAGGCTGATATCTGGAATCTGATACTCTCCGTTCTGGCTGTAACTGATCTCTCTCATAGTCTGTTTCCTCCTTTTTTTCTTCTCTATCTTCTGTGTTATCTGTATTGCTTTCACGAATTAACGTGTTGAATTCATTATAAGCTACTTCTTTTTCTTTTGCAACCGTTTTCAGGTCATTTTCCAGATCATTCAGAACATATCGTCCAATCTGCATCAGGACTGGTCTGCTGATCTCGTTGACTGCACTTCCCAGATGTCCTAATACTTTCAGCTGTTTGAAGTCCGTAATATGCCGAAAATCCTCTGCATCCAGATATTCCTGTGCATCCAGCCCACATCGGTTTAGTAATACATACCAGACACTATTGGTCATCAGTTCCCGGAATTCTACTTCCTGATTCTGTTCGTCCAGTTCTTCCAAAAATGTCCCTGTTACATCCAGTCTCAGTTCTTCCAATGTATCTGGAAGCCATTCCTGCATACTCTCCTTCGCTGCCTGATGCAGACTTTCAGCAAGTCCTCCTTCTATATCTTCCAGTGATAACTGCTCCTGCAGATAATCTGCCACCAGCTGTTCTCCTTCCACCGGAAGATTCCATAACTGAGGATCCTTTCCAAGATTCCGCACTTTATAAGTGTCCTGCACATCAAATACATAACGAAGTTTTGTTTTCGATCCGGAAGTATTGTCAATCAAGGCAATCCCCTTAGATCCCTTTTTGATCCAGCGGTACATCTTCTGATTCCAGATTTCCATGGATGCTACGGCAGTTGCTTCCGGCCGCTGTGCATAAATTAAAAGCTGTTCTGGAAAAGTGTATTTGTACAGTCTGGATGCCGTGTTTAGGAACCGCATCCATTCCTGCGGACTGGCAGCTACATCTTTTGCCACCTCTTCCGTCAGCTGTTCCATTGCATATAATTTATTTGCCATGTGCTACTCCTTTTCATAAAATAAGGGACTGCTTGGCACAGTCCCCTTAAAATCATCATTGTTACTCTTTATAATGCTGTGGCAAGATCTTTTGACTTATTCTTTGGCACTTTGTCTGACTCTTTTTCCTTGATTTCTGCCTTAGCTTTCTCCAATCTTCCATGGATTCCACCTTTTACTTCCGCTTTTTCAGCTGCTTTTTCTTTCTCCAGACGTGCTTCCCTGCGCTCAGCATTTTCCATTACTGCTGTCTTTTTATCACAGAACTGAACCTTATCAGAAAGCTGTTCCTGTCTTTCCACCTGTGTCTCATTGACTTCCTGTACCATCGCATTTAATTCTGGAACCTGAAAAATTCCGTTATCAGGGAGAATCAACACTTCATGAACGGAAGATGGGATGACAAAGTAATCACTTCCCAAACATTCCCCAATCTGTTTACGAATATCTTCCTGCAGTAACAGGGAAGCCCCATTCATCTTAGATTCATTGGTAAGGCAGAACATTGGATTCTCCACAGTTTCCATATCCAGTTTTTCATTCAAAAGATTCTTTGGTGTTCCTCCAAAAATCATGGATTCGACAATCTGTGTCATATCCACCAGTTGCACACCTCTGTTCTTATCTGCCATCATCGCATCTGCCTGAATCTGTTCGACAGATACTCCCCATTCATTCATCAGAGAAACAGTTACTGGAATACTGCTGATTCCCTCTCCATTTTCCTCCAGGTTTACTGCATAATAAGCTGCAAAATCTCCGTGTTCTGTGACTACTTTATCTGCAAGACGATCGGTATTCCATTCCTTATCACAAATTCTTACCTGTAACTTATTTTTCATCTTTTCATAATCCAGAATATCCGGAACTCCCATATCAAAAAATTCTGCTTTTCCCTGTGCCTCAATACGCATATCAGCCACATCGCCAACACAAGAGTCTACATCTTTTCCATGGATATATTCCTGGTAGAGGGAATCCAGATAGACTGTCGGTACGATTCTCTGATCTCCGTTTGGAATCGTAATACCTGTCAACTTCAACCCGTTGTTTTTTTCTACTTCCTGCAGTTTGATTTCTGCGTCCTTATAAGACTCTGGCAGATACTCCTTTACATTGTCTTTGACATATTCATAAAATTCTTTTCTGTTCATCATACGCTTTTACCCCTTTCTGATCATGTGATGGTTCATTCTTTTTCTACTGACCATCTGCTCGGCTTTCTTCTGATAAGCCATCATTCTCTTTAAAGTTTTCTCCTGGTTTTTTCGTGCTTCCTGTCTTTTTTCCATTGCTTTCATCATAGTTTTCTGTTCCTTTCTGTGATTTTTTTGTATGAAAAAGGGAGCCTCACATAGAAGCTCCCAATCATAACCGTTGGTTTCCTTATTTGTTTTTCCTTTTTCTGCAGATATAAAGTCCTGCCATACCTCCTGTGGAGATTACCAGAAGCAGAATCGGCAGCCAAATATTCGTGCTGTCACCTGTTTTTGGTGCATTTGATACTTTTGTCTCTTCATGGGACTGTGGTGTATCCGGTGTGTTCGGTGTTTCTGGAACTTCCGGTTTCTCATTTGTCAGATTGAAAGTAACTTCCACGACTGGTGTACTGTCATTCGCATAAGCAAATGTCACTTCATGCTTGGTCTGATCCAGTGTGTATCCATCCAGTGTTTTTGTTTCCACCAGATAATACTTGATTGCTGTATCATATTTGCCGTTCTTAAATGTGGCAATCTCATACAGCTTACTTTCTGCATGACCGGCAGCGTCTGTCTTTAAGGTTTCCAGAACCTTTCCTTTGCTGTCACGGAGTTCAAATTCTACCCCTTTCAGTGGTTCTCCTGACGATTTATCTGTCTTATTGAGAATCACTTTTCCCTTGGCAGTATCATCTTTCATAGCCACTTTCTGAATTTCTCCGGTATCTTTCACCTCAAACGTCACATCGGCTGTCAGAAGATATCCTTTCGGTGCCTGCTCTTCACGTAAGGTATATTTACCGATTGGCAGTTTTTCGATATAGTGTGCTTCCTCTGTGGAAGTCCAGCTCTCTACTACCTGATCATCCTTATCGAGAATCGTCAGTTTCGCACCCGGAATCTCAGTTTCTCCTGTGATATCCGTCTTACTGATCTCTACTTTTGTCACATCATCTTTCATCTCATGCTTCTGAACCTCTGCTGTATTCTCTACTGTAAAAGTAATACTTTCTGCAGTAACATATCCATCTGCCGGTTTTGTCTCTGTCATGGTGTATTCCTTACCAACAACCAGTTCTTTGATCACATGGGATTCTTCCGTAGAAGTCCATTCATCTACTATATTGCCATCTGAATCCGTCACTTTCAGGTGTGCACCTGGAAGTTCTTTACCTGTTGTCAGGTCTGTTTTGGTCAGCTCCACTGTGGTTGGCTGATTTTCAAAAGTAAAATCGTAGCTTACTTCTGTCTGGTCTTCTCCGGCATATTCAAAGGTAAACTCCTGTACTTCTTCTGTTGTAACAAATCCGTCCGGTGCAACGATTTCTTTCACATAGTATTTTCCGTCTACCGGAAGATCTGCCGTAAAAGTAATCTGTCCTTTTTCATCTGTTACTCGCTGCTCAATCAAACTGTCTTTCTCAAGAAGTACCTCGCCCTTTGCATTTTTGATATCTTCACTGGTATAAAGACCGAAGACACCACCTGCAAGAACACGTTCTGTGTCTTTTTCTTTCTTCAGAATCGTAACCTTTATTTTCTGACGGGCATTCTGCCATTTTTCATCATAAGTGATGACTGGTGTATTCTGGTCCCGGTAGGAAAGGTCAACATATCTCGGCTCTCCGTCCAGCACATAACCATGGGTTGTTTTTACTTCCTTCACATAGTATTTTCCAGCCGGGAGATCTCCCATCTGTGCAATGCCATTGGAATTTGTAGTAATAGTTCCCACTTTTTCATCTGCTTTGAAATAATCTTCGCTGACACCATCTGCCGCTTTGATATCTTCCGCAGCAAATACATCGAAAGTTACATTTGAAAGGCTTCCGGTTACATACTCAAAGAGATGCTCCACAGTACCTTTTACATTGTCCAGAAGTGTCACTTTATCCAAAAACTCTCCATTTTTGTTAATGATCAGAAGTCCTGTTGGAACTTCATCTTTCATCTCTACTTTCTGAATCTCTGCGGTATCTTCCAGCGTGAACTTCACATCCGTTGCTTTCAAATAACCATAAGGTGCCATTTCCTCACGAAGGGTGTATTCCTCACCAACTGTCAGTCGTTTGATCACATGTGGCTGATCTTTTACAGAAGTCCACTGATCCACAACATTTCCTTCTTTATCGAGAACGGTGAGTTTTGCCCCATCCAGTTCCACACCTGTTGTTACATCAGATTTTGTGATTTCAACTGTTGTTGGCTGGTTCTTTTTCACAGTTTTCAGTTTTACTGTCTTCACATCCTGTCCCTGGTAAGAAGCATTCAGATTCAGAATTTCATCAGAGGATACAAATCCCGCCGGTGCTTTTAACTCTTTCACATAATACTGTCCACGTGGCAGATCCAGCGTACATACTGCAAGACCATCATTATCAGAAGTCATTTCCTGTAAGAGTGTGTTTGCTTTCACGATTACTTTTCCATCCACCTTAATATCCGCTTTGTTATAGATACCAAAGACAGCTCCTGCTACGGTTGCACCATTTTCTGCATCCTGTTTTTCTACCTGAATCGCAACTTTCTGTCGGTCATCGCCAACAGTCACTTCCTGTTCAATTACCGGTGTATCCTGATTGGCATAGACAAATGCGACTTCTGATCTGTCATGGTTCAGGACAAATCCTTCCGGTGCAGTCTTTTCTACTACATAGTAAGAACCAAGTGGCAGGTTATCAGCAACTGCTTTTCCGTCTTCCCCAGTCGTTACCGTTGTTACCAGTGCATCTTTTGCATAGATCAGCTGTCTGTTTCCGTTTTCATCTTTCTGGTAATCCGGTGTATAGATATTTTCAGCTGCATAGACATTAAATTCTGCACCCTTCAGGTATCTTTCTTCATAAACAAAATCTTTCTTAAATCCGGTCAGCATCTCACCTTTTTTATAAATCGTCAGCTTTCCTTTTACCGGATGGTTCTCGTAATCTACCGTAATAATGGCATCTCCGCTTTCAGAATCCATCTGGTATGCTGTGTTTGCATCCACTGCAATCTCTACATAATTCTTGTTGATTGTGTACCCTTCCGGTGCGTTGACTTCCTCAATCCGGTAATGTCCGATCTTCAGATTCTTCGGCATGATCAGATACCCCTGATTGTCCGTAAAATAGGACTTATGGGTTGTTGTCACTGGGTAAGTTGTTACCTGCTCAACATACTTTTTATTATCCAGGTCATATACCTTAAATTCTGTTCCTGCAATCAGGACGGATTTCTTTGTTTCATCGTCTTTTTTCACGATTTTCAGTTTTGCCTTAAACTCTTTATCCAGAAGCACTCGCCAGATCTGCGGCTCATTTGGATGATGCTCTGTGATATTCACTTCAAAATCATCAACTGGCTTGTAATTGTGCGGTGTTGTAGTTTCACGCACAATATAGCTTCCAAATGGTAATGGAATACTGCAGGCATATCCTTTGTCATCTGTGAAAATCTCCGTTGCTCCATTTTCTCCACTCACTACTGGTTTGGCAGAATCAAAATCATAGCTTCCATCTGCTTTCTTTGTAAGGGAAGATTTCAGATAAACTGTAAATCCAGCTCCGGATAACAGATCTGCATCTGTCTTTCCATTGTTGGCTGCTTTGATGATCTGGAATGGCTGTTTGATGACCTGCTCACTGGAAGCGCACTCTCTTTTTACTTCTGCTGTCATATCTCCTTCATAACTGCATGTAAGATCATGCTCTTCTGCATCTGCTAGGTATCCGGTCGGCGGAGTAATCTCTTTGACATAATATTTGCCAAGATATAAGCCATTTACAGAAGCCTGTCCTTTGTCATCTGTTGTAAGAGAAGCTACCTGCTCTCCTGCTTTATAAATAGTTCCCGTTGCTCCATCCGGGTACACGATATCTTCACGGGCATACAGTCCATAAACTGCACCTTTCAGTGTGGCATCTCCCTGTGGTACTGCTTTTCCTGTTTCTTTATAATCTCTTCCGTCTCCGACAGCTACCGCCTGTGTCTGTATATCTCTTTTACTTCCATCTTCTAATGTTTCATGATCTACGGCTGTATACATAAGCAATTGTCTACCGTCATCCAACTCTATTGCACTTCCCGAAAAACATCCATCCTTATCGTATTCTTCATCTGGTGCAAGAGCTGCTGGAAGATATTTCCAATGTAATAAGTCTTTACTTACCACATGCCCCCAATGCATACTGTCCCAGTGTGTATCATATGGATAATACTGATAAAAAAGATGGTACTCTCCCTGATAGTATGAAAAACCATTCGGATCATTCATCCAACCGATATATGGACTCACATGAAAAGCCGGTCTGTCTTCTGCTTTTATCTGCTTTCCTTGTTCTTCTTCATATTTTCTAGCCTTTTCTAACATCTCACTCATGCAAATTCTCCTGTTGTTCGTATCGTTATTTTTCTTCGCTTACTGACTTCTGATATTGATCAAAGTATTTCTGTTTAATTGAAAGATAATTGGATAAACATATTTGCTGTTCATATCCTGTAGATAAGTTTCATGCACTTCTTCCTCCATTCCTCTATTAACCCTTCGTGTATAACCGGTTACGTAACCGGTTACTTTATAGTTCGATAATACTATATCCATCTCTTTCTGTCAACACTTTTGTGTATTAAATTAACCAGTCCCTGCTCCCAGTTTTACGATAGAATTCTGTAGGATCGCCTCGTTTTCCGGATCTGTGTAAGCAGTTGCCTCATCAAGGATTACAACTACACTCCATAATAATCTTCTCACATCTGTTATATCCAAGCTTCGAGCTGTTCAGACACAACGTATAATTACTGGCCTTTCCCCATTTCTGATCGGTGTAAAAATTATAATTCGTCATACGCCTTTTATCCGTATCTACCATCATTTTGACAGCTTCCTTCTCTCCTACATTATATAAGTCCATAATACGCTGTGTTTTTTCCGGCATATCCCCATGGATAAATACGTTCAATACATCATCCCGATCCTTCAGGATATAATCTGCATTTCTTCCGATAATTACACAAGATTCCCTATCAGCCAGTTCTAAAATAACCTTTCTCTGCGCCTCATACAACATGTCTTCTATGGATTTTCCTGTGATATCACGTCCGGCAAATGCATATGCAAATAATCCTTTCTTCGGAGATAATTCTGCACTTTCCCGGACATATTCCGGAGATAAACCAGACTTCTCTGCAATCTCATTAATGATATTTTTATCATAATAAGTAATCCCAAGTTTCTTCGCTGTTTCTTCTCCGATAAAACGTCCGCCACTTCCAAATTCTCTGCTGATTGTAATGATTCTTTTTTCCATCTCTGATTCCTCCTTAATTCAAAACATCAACTTTATTTTTACTGATTCTCTTCAAGAACACATATCCTACAAAGCATGAAATAATTTCAGTAATTGGAAATGCCCACCAGATCAGCGAAACTGTCATCTCACCATTTCTGACAAACACGGAAAAAATTCCAGCCAGCGGCAGAATAATAATAAACTGTCTCAGAAGCGAAATAACCAGTGATTCCACGCCACCATTCAATGCCTGATAAATGCCCTGATAAGCAATATTGATTCCGGCAAACAAGAAGCTTACTGAGATTATCCTCATTGCTCCGATAAAATATTCTCTGGACGCCCCTGCATTAAACAGCGTTGCAAATCCCCCTGGAAAAATCTCTGTAATTACAATTCCCAGAATCATTAATATAACCGTATAGATCAGACCATATTTGATTCCATCCTGAATTCTCTTTTTGCTTCTCATTCCATAAGCAAATGCAATGATCGGAGTGATCGCATCTCGCAGACCGAAAGCAAGAAACAGTACAAACTGCTGAACTTTATAAAATAATCCATAAGCTGTCTGTGCTGACGGATTGAATTTCAGAATCAGATTCATTACATAAACCATAATGGACATCAGTGCCTGTGCAATGATTGCCGGAAGTCCGATTGTATAGATCTCCTTGATAATTCTGCCATCCGGCTTCATGTATTTCGCCCCATGCTCGAATTCCTTATTGAATTTGATATGAAAAATGAGCAGTAATACCGCGGATGCTACCTGACCAATTACAGTTGCATAAGCCGCTCCTTTCACTCCCATTTCCGGGCAGGGTCCAATACCGTAGATCATGATCGGATCAAGAATGATATTTACAACTGCGCCAACCACCTGTCCAATCGTGGAATAAAGAGAACGTCCTGTTGCCTGCAATAACTTTTCAAATAAAGAAAAGAAAATAATACCAAAAGAGATTACGCAGCATATCCTCAGATAGCTGACTCCCATCTCCAATACTTCTGCATCTACTGTCTGCGATGAAATATATGCTTTCACCCCAAAGATACCAAACAATAAGCAGACCACATAAATAATCACTCCCAGAAACAGACTGTTTCCTGCTACCTTTGCAGCTTTTTTACTATTTCCCTGTCCAAGTGTCCTTGCAAGAAGTGCATTGGTTCCTACACCGGTTCCGATCCCCACTGCCACCATAAGCATCTGAACCGGAAATACCAGTGTCAAAGCATTTAGTGCTGCTTCACTGCCTACTCTCATATTTCCCACAAACGCACTGTCTACTATGTTATAGACTGCCTGCAATGCCATGGATAAGATCATCGGGATTCCCATCTGGACCATCAACTTATTCACCGGCATCTCCTTCATCTTGTTGCTTTCCGCCATTTCGTTTAAACTCCTTTCTTTTTGACACAAAAAAAGTGCGTACCCTGTCATATAAGCTGGACTTACGCTGACACGCTACACACTTTTTCTTGGCGATATTTACTTTTTGCAAAATAAAAAACGAGTAGCCGGTAAACTGGATTTACGCTTACTTGCTACTCGTTTCTTGTAATTATATTACCTCTTTTTCAAAAAGTCAAACACCAGGACAACCGGAATAATCTTTTTTCCGGTCTTTAATGCCAGATTCACCGGGCCGTCATAGAGTGGTTTTATCAATCTGTTTAAATCATAATTGTGCGAACCCTCCGGGAATATCAGAATGCTTTGTGTCTGAATCCTTATAATTGTTAAAACTCTTTCTTTTTCATAACTCTCATACTGTACTTATACGAAGCAAACCATACAATCAGACTTAATACAATCAGTGCAATCGCGATTCCAAAATCGCCTGTTTCTCCTATCATATACGAAATACTTTCTTTTAATCCCGAGTTAGCCCTCACAAAAGATCCAATTATATAACAACTTGCAAAAACAATTAAAACTGCAATTGGCAGTGCAAATCGTCCTTTCTCTCCTACAAACCTTAACCGAATTGCAATCACAATCCCCGCAATCGCCTGAAACACAAAAATTGTGATCAGCTCCATTGCCAACATTTCCAAATCAAAAACTTCTCCCGGCTTTATGAATACAGCAATTCCTGCACAGATTACTCCAATCCCCCATCCAAACACTGTCATAATAAAGGAAAACATGTATTTTTCTCTGACATATATTTTTTTGTTTACAGGTAAAGAAAATAAATACGTGTAGCCATGTTCATTTTCATCATAACTGATCGTATTCCCTGAATAAACTGCCATAACGGATGGAATATACATTGCAATGAAGGTAGCTCCTGTTTTTCCCGTTAGTATAAAGAATAATGCCATAAACGCCAACATCAGAAAAAGATTGCTGCCTTGCCGGAAAAACAACCGAAAATCCTTTTCCAGCAGTCCTCTGATTCCTTTCATTATCTCTCGCCTCCTGTCAACATAAGAATCACCTGATCAAGTGAGCCGCTCTCCACTACGATCTCCGGATAATTTTCTATATAATACTGCTTCTCGTTCGTCAGGCAGGAAATTCCAAAGTTCTCTTTTTTCTCTTTCAAAATGTAACTTTTATCCACTGCCTGATATTGCGCCTCACTGACTTTCAACACCGCATATTTTTCAAGAATCGTATCCATCTCTTCATGAAGTACAATCTTTCCTTTATGAATCACATAGATGTCATCACACAGATGCTCCAGATCCGAAGAAATATGTGAACTGATCAGGATGCTTCTCTCCGGCTCTTCTTCCATATATTCTCTTAAAATGTCCAGCATCGCTTCCCTTGCTCCGACATCAAGTCCTGCTGTCGGCTCGTCCATCATTAGAAATTCTGCCTGGTGTGTCAATGCAATGATCAGATTCAATTTTGCTTTCGTACCTGTTGAATACTCTTTTATAAATTTATTCAACGGAATCTGATATCTGTCACACATCAGATGGAATTTTTCTGCTTCAAATCCTGGATACAATCTTGCCAGAACTGCCTCAACATCTTTCCCTTTCAAATAACCGCTGAATCCGGCTTCTGCCAGAACAACTCCCAACTCTTCTTTCTCTTTTTCACCTAACTGTTCCGGTGTTTTTCCCATGATCTTTATCTCGCCGCCATCATAAGAAATAAGTCCGAGCATTGCTTTGAATAAGGTACTCTTACCGGCTCCGTTCTCTCCGACCAGACCAGTAATTCTTCCTTTTTCTACGTTTAATGAACAGTCTAACTGAAATTCGCCGTAGCTTTTCTTAACCCCTTTGATTTCTAACATAAGTATTCATCCTCCATGATGAGTTCAAATAATGAACGAATCTCTTCCTCTTTCATTCCGCAGCGCCTTCCCTTCTGGATCACTGCTTCCAGATCTGTCTCAACTTCTTTTCTGCGTTCTTCTTCCATCAGCTGTGTATTGGATGCCGCAACATAAGTTCCCTTCCCATGAACCGTGACTGTCATGCCTTCCGCTTCCAGATTGTCATATGCTTTCTTCACTGTAAGTGCACTGATCTTCAGTTCCTTTGCCATCGTTCTCACGGACGGCAATATATCATTTTCTTTTAATTCTCCGGAGATAATCTGTGCTTTGATCTGCTCCATAATTTGTTCATAGATTGGTACCATCGACGAATTATTGATTATAATCTTCATATGTTTCCTCCTGTTGTAAACAGTATATAACAGCATAGTACTGTTGTCAACTGTTATATACTGTTTATCTTTTTTTCTGTTGCAAAATACGAGGGGTTTACATTTCCAGAATATGTACCGGCTAATTGGGAAAAGGTCATGCCTGTATAATATTTTATCCCCTTCCCAGATGCATGACACCTGAGAGGGGGATAAAATCTTTTGCTATCTGTACCGATACGCCCTTTTGTTATTTATTTTTTCTT
Source organism: Dorea amylophila (assembly GCF_025567265.1). Classification (NCBI taxonomy): domain Bacteria; kingdom Bacillati; phylum Bacillota; class Clostridia; order Lachnospirales; family Lachnospiraceae; genus Dorea; species Dorea amylophila. The sequence continues at coordinate 77,309 of NZ_JAOQJW010000008.1, forward strand.
CTTATAACCGTCACACTGATCACAGCTGCTGCTGCAATTGCTGCCAGTGCATAAAGCATCGGTCTTGCTTCGTCTCCTGTGACTGCTGCTATCTGGTTTTTCAGCTTATTTAACGGTGTCTTTTTTTCTGATTCATGTCCCTTTCCAGTGCCCGGTGTTCCTTTATTCGGATCTTTATCCTTATCTGGATTTTTTCCCGGATCTTTATCCTTATCTGGGTCTTTGCTTTCGCCGCCGCTGGTATCTTCTGCTGTCTCAATGACCAGTGTCGTATCCTCGCAGACTTCTTCCAGTGTCAGATATCCGTCCTTGAACTGTTCCGTAACGTCTTCCCCGTTCAGAAGAATCCTTGAAACCTTCCATCCTTCTTCCGGTGTGATCCGTATCTTCGGCTCGGCAAAACGATCCACAACAAAGTTATCTATGTTGCCTTCTATCTGATCTTCTTCCCCTTCTATCACTACATCTGCGTGACTTTTTTCCACACGGATATTATGGGAGTCCGGCACGGTTGTACTGATGGTGCTCTGGGAATTCGATGAGCTTCCTGCATCTGCTGCCAGAACGGACATGGTCGTAAAAAACATCGCTGCGATTGCAGCCAGCATAGTCATCATTGTCACAAACACTGCCGTTGTAATGCGGACAGTCTTTTTATCCACAATGATATCCAATTTTTCTGTCTTTTTCCTCATATGCACGCCCCCTTACTCACTTTTGTCCACGTATGATATAGTAAATGTCACCGTATCTGCGTACTCTCCGGCCGCCGCTTTCTTCCAGTCTTCTTTTTTAATCGCGATAGTAAGAGGTGTCTCTTCCCCGGCTTTTGTATACTGTGCTGATGTAAATGGCCGGCTTCCCGCCTCATCCTGCGCCAGAATCTGATAAGGAATCACTGCCTTTGAATTGTTGGAATTCTTTAAGTTAAGATCAGATAGCAATGACACCTGGATACATTTTCCATCCTCAATCTGCGCCTGCTCTACTACAATATTCCCGTAAGAGGTTTCTGTCTCATTGAACCGCATGCTTGTATCTACCGGAATCGTCACCTGGTAAGCCGGGTCCACATGATAACTGACTGTCGCACTTCCTGCCGTCTGGGTGGTGGCTGCATAGATTGGATTTTCTGCACATATTAACAGCACCGGAGTCAGTAGTGCGAAAAGATTTCCTGTTCTTATACTTCTCTTTTTCATCGTTCTCCCTCCCGTTACTGTGCAATGATTGTCGTCTCTACATTTGCCCCGTTCATGGCGGAACCATCGGTGAGTGATGCGGTCGTAATCTTGATGGTCGCCGGATATTCTCCCGCTGCAAGTGCCTTCTCTAATGTCACCTCTGTAATCGCCTTCCCCGGCTCCACCATCTTCGATGTGTAAATCGTCTCATCTGTGTCGTTAAGCACGATTTCAAATGTAAAGTAACATGGGTTTCCTTCCGGATTCATCAGGTTCATCTGCACGTCTTTTTTGTCTGCCTCGATCGTAATGGACGGATAGCCCGGTATCCGGATTCCTGTCGGCTTTTCCCCGGTATCGTCTGCCGTCTGGGTCTTCGCATTTGGATCCAGATCCGGCTTAAATGCCGAATCTGAACCTCCTTTTAATTTCATGAAATAAATCAATCCCGCAATGATGACCGCACACAGACAGATGACAATGACAATAAGTATTTTATTTTTTCCTGCTTTTTCTCTCATCTGCTCTTCCCCCTCTTATCTGAAAAATACATACATACTCAAACTACTAAGATCGTATTCATCTCTTTTATTTCCGTGAGCGTCAAATTCCAGTGTCAGGCTGTCTACATCAATTTTACCGTCAACCATCAGATAGTAATCACATATTCTCATCTTACCATTATTCTTATTCAGATCCTCGGTGTGAACCTGCCAGTCATTATGATCTTTATTGTCAGATCTTGTATGATAAGAAATCTTAAGATCCGAATAACCATCTTTAATTTTCTTAGTCCTGTACAGCACCATGACCTCCATAGATGAGTAATTCTGGTGGATCGCATCGTAGGAAAGATTGGTCATATTCATATGATAAACTGCCGGATTCTGTCCAGTATCTCCGGTTGTCGGCACTTTCGTCTGATTTCCGTCTACATAGAAAGTAAATATTACAGTCTTGCCATCATCATCTACCCGGTAAGTGTTTTCATAATCCGATGGTTTGTAAAGATAAAAAGAATTTGCTTTCCAGCTTGCATATAAGGTAATATTTTTTGCGTCCTGAAGCTGCAACTCTTTCGTACTCATGTCAAATGCTGTGTTGGATCCTTCTTTTTTCCAGCCTTTGAACTCCCAGCCGTAACGAGTCGGATCTGACGGGAACTGGTACTTATCACCGTATTTGGTCTTTCTTACCGTCTTCGCTCTTCCGTCACCATAGTCAAATGTAACATTGTACACATTTGCCTCCCATTCCGGATAGAGTGTCACAACGCCTCCATTCACATCGGTCAGCTTCGACACCTTCTGCCGGTCAGAGTAATAAGTCTTCTTGCCCTTCTTATCCACGGTGTACCATCTCTTAAAGGAGTGGCCTTTGCAGGTGAATCCGCATTTTGGAAGTGTTACATTTTCCGTGTAATTGACCGTCTTGGCTGCCATGGAACCTTTCGCCTCCGTACCGCTTAAGATAAATGTAATCTGATATGTATTCTCTCTCCAGTTCGCCTTATACTCCCGTTTTTCTATAGAGCCCTGTTTTACAGACACATTGTCACTTACTCCTGTAATTTCGGTTCCACTCCAGCCTGTAAATGTATATCCGGCGCGGACTGGATTTTTCAGTTTGAATACAGTGGTGTCCACGTTGTAAGTCGTCGGATTCTTCTCCCCGGACTTCATGCTTCCGCCATTTAAGTCATAAGTAATCTGGTATGTCTCCCGCTCCCATATTGCTGTGTAAATATGACTTTCTGCCGGCATAGTCGTCGGAAGGTTATCGACTTTCTTGCCATTCTCACTCCAGTTTTTGAAAATATATCCTTTTCTTGTCGGATTTTCTGGTGCATTTATCTTGTCACCATAATTTCCTTTGATTGGCTCAATCGTTGTTCCTCCGCCTGTCTTGAACTGAAGTGTGTATTCCATCTTCAGCCACTGTGCCTTATAGGTAAGGTCTTTATCCGGTATCGTCATTTCAACGTCTTCGTCCCAGCCAAGGAACTGGTATCCGGTTCTTGCCGGCGCTTTCGGCACTGTGATATTCGCACCATAGCGTCCGGTCACGACGATCTTACTGTCGTCCCCGCCCTTTTCTGCAGCGAATGTTCCGGAATCTGCGTCAAATGTGACTGTATGTACATTTCTCTTATAATAGTACTTCACTGTCGTCTGTCCGTCTCCGGAAATGGTAACTTTCTCTGTCTTCGGTTCCTCGAAGCCTTTATATTTCATGACTTCTGGTGTCACTTCGCTATCCACAGCCGCCCGTGCATGACTGCTTTCTTTCAGCGTATAACCATCACCTTGTACATTTTGCTGATAATGTTCTACTACATAGTTGACAATGTTTGCTTCCCATTTTGCATAGAGTGTCAGATCCTGATCCGGCATATTCGCTTTGTACTCTTTCGTACATTTTGCATCTGTATACCAGCCTGCAAATGCATAACCGGCTCTTGTCGGCTTCGGTATGGACATCTCATATCTTGCTTCTACCGTCTTATCTGTCTTACCATCGTAGTTCTTAAGCGTCAGCGTATGCACATTTCTTGTGTAACGATAAATGACTGTAGTTGTTCCATCACCTTCGACTGTCACCTGCTGCTTCTCCGGTGCTGTAAATCCATCATAGTTCTTTACTTCCGGTGTGACAACCGTATCCGCATCGGCGTTAAAGTTCTCCTGTGCTCCCAACGAATATCCGTCATCATTGGCATTTTGCAGACAATGCTTGACTGTGTAGTTTACACTCTGCACATCCCATTTTGCATAAAGTGTGATGTCACGATCCGGAACCACTCCGTCAAATGCTTTTTTAAACTCTGCGTCTGTATACCAGCCTGCAAATGCATAACCGGCACGATATGGTTTTTCCTCCCATTTCTCGCCATATGCAAGTTCTTTTGTCTCGCTGTCATTACCGTTATTGTAATGGATCGTTACCTGATGACGGTCACGCGTATATTTGTAATCTACATACGTAACCTCTCCATCGTCTACCACATCATAGCTAACCGGCTTTGGTGCTGTAAATCCTTCATACGCTTTTACTGCCAGCGTAAGATGTTCTCCTGTTTTAGCTGTGACATTTTCTGTCTCTGCCAAATCATACTGCTCTGAATTGCCAATGGACTGTTGATAATGTCTCACCTGATAAGTCTTCATTCCGGCTTCCCATTTTGCATAGAGTGTCAGGTCATGTGCCGGCATGGTCGTCTGTACGTACGACTGTGTCAGTGCTTCGTCTGTGTACCAGCCTGCAAATGCATAGCCTGTCCGCGACGGAGTATTTGTAATATCTGCCTCATAGCGGACTTTTGAAGTCTTGTTATCTTCTCCATTGTTCAGGACATAAGTCAGATTATAGCTGTTCCGCGTATAGCGATACCAGATATCCGGTCCGCCCCAGCCATTTACCTGTCCTGTTTTGGCCTCCGGTGAAGTAAATCCTTCATACTGTTTTGGCTGCGGAGTCACTTCTGATTCTGTCAGGCCGCTTAATACTTCTTCGTCCGTTAGTCCAAAGTAAGAACCATCTACAGATTCTTTATAATGATAGACAGTATAGCTGCTCATCACCGGTGTCTGTTTTGCATAGAGCGTCAGATCTTTGTCCGGCATGGTTCCATCGAATCGATTGTTGAAATCTTTATCTGTATACCAGCCTTCAAAGCGATATCCACTCCGGAGCGCTACTTCTGTAATTGCCGCACCAAATGGCATTCCGAATCCTTCCATATTATTTTCATCGGCCCCACGGTCTACCAGCTTCAGCTTATGGATATTTCTCGCATACTTGTACTCAATAACTGTGTTGCCGTTTCCGTCCACTGTCGTGGTCTGTGTTTCCGGTGAAGTAAATCCTTCGTAACTCTTCACGTCCGGCGTTACTTTATCTTCCGGATATGCCGCAAAGACTTCCTCTTCATATAAGATATATGGATCTTCTTCTACAACCGGTTTATCTGTGTCCGGATACTCTTCTTTATCTCCACCCGGTTTTTCTTTTTCTGCATCTGGCAGTTTTTCCATCAGATGCCGGACTGTATAGTTGACTTTCTGCTTCTCCCATTTTGCATAGACCGTCATATCTTTTGCCGGCATCGTCTGGCCAAATGCATTCTCACATGCCTCGTCTGTATACCAGCCTTCAAATACATAGCCTTTTCTTGTCGGCATCGGTGATGCAATCTTGTCACCATATCTTGCCGTCACTTCTGTCTGGTCTGATTCTCCGCCTTTTGCATCAAAGGTCAGTTTGTACTCATTCAGATCATAGTACACTTTCAGTACAAGACTGCCATCTGCCTTAATCGTTCCCTTCGGCAGTTCACCTTTTAAGTGATAGACTTTCTCGTCAAGATCTGCTGCTTTTGCTGTGACTTTCTCTCCCATCTGTCCGGTCAGAGCCGCAGTCTCGCTTAAGCTGTATCCGCTGTTATCCGTATTCTGCACGTAGTATTTCACGGTATAAGTAATTCCTTCCAGTGCTTTCCATTTTGCAATGTAGGTCTTATTCTCAGATGGAACTTCCTTTGGAACCTCCGCACCTTCTTCGTCCTCCCAGCCAAGGAATTCATATCCCGGTCTGTAGACTGCCGGTGTCGGCATCATGGTTCCATATCGGTAATTTCCGTCTGCGATCACTTCTGTCTCCGTTCCATTCTCCGTCTCTTTTTCGGACTTGAATGTCTGTGTATATTTATTTCTTGCATAATAGTAATTGATGACCAGGCTGCCGTCTGCTTTTACAGTCTCCGTAAGCTGCGGCGGTGTTACAAATCCCTCCCGCTCTTTTGGAACCGGGCTTACTTCCTCTTCCGTCCTGCCATTCATTTTCACCGGAGTCTGCGCTTCATAGGTTCCATTCGTTCCTTCTATATAATCTACGACTGTATAACCCACATCGGCTGCCTCCCATTTTGCATAGACAAGTCTGTCTTCTTCCGGCATGGTTTCCGGAATTGTGTATGGAATGGTGAGATCCATGTCCTCATACCAGCCGGCAAATGTGTATCCGAGTCTTACCGGATCTTCCGGCCTCTTGATCTCTGCGTTATATTTTCCGGTAATTGCATCGACGAAAGATCCGCCATTACTCTGGAATGCAATATAGTAACCATCTCGCAGGCGGTCCCAGTGAAGCTTGATCTTTCTTGCACATGGCTTCGTATTAAAGGTACCTTCCTGGTTTTTCCATGTAATGATCATCTCGCCGTCCTGCTCCGGCTCATCACCTGGATTTACACGGATAATATTGGTCGCCGGATCATACATAAACGCACTGTTCGTCATGGAAATGTTGAAATACTTTGTATCATCTTCGTAGATCTTCTCGTAATATTTTCCGTCGTCCAGTCCGGTCTTCATATCCATGTACTGCATCTTGAAATATTCATCCGGGATCTGAACCGACTGAATCTCCCGCTTCATATTAATCTCAGCAACCTTATCCTGGGTATAAGCAAAATCCAGTACATTTTCCAGAACACCTACCCTATAAAGCGGCCACTCGTTCTCGTAAAGTGTCGGATTATAGGTAAATGCATTGGACAGTGCCTGTGCCTCGAACTTCACTTCCAGATAAATACCGATTTCCAGATACATAGCTCCCATAGCACGGCTGCTTCGTCCTGCCGATGCCGTATATTTCAATTCGTAGTAGAGGTAACCCCAGACCTGTGCATAACCGCCCACATCCGCCGAGATACCGACACTGGCGATGGACGTTGATAATAATCCCACACGCACCGTCAGTCTCACACCGGCTTTGATGCCAAGAGTTCCCATAGCATATGCCGTAAATTCATACTGCTCCTCTACCAGATCTATCGTATCATTGGTCGCTGTCCGCTCTTTGACCCGTACACAGAAGACATACTCTTTCGCATTCTTATACCAGTACGTCATTCCGATGGAAATGTTCACATTTGCGGAAACAACGAATTCCAGCTTCACCTGAATATCAATGATCAGAAGCACACGGAAATGCTGGTCTACCAGCGGACGCTTGTAGATTTCCACCCAGTCTGCCTCGTCTGCCAGAAGTTCCGAGTACCTCTCTGCCAGAGACTTGGATACGGATATTTCATCTCCGCCACTGACGAGACCTGATGCAGAATTTAGATAATCCTCGCCATTCTCCATCATATTCTTCAGCTCTTCGGTAATCTTGTTGACACCTTTTCGTAATTTCGAACTGGAATCAGACACCGGGTTTCCGGTTTCTGCAGTCTTGAAGTTGACATTTAGTCCGATTCCTGTGTATTCATATAATTCCAGAGATGCCGTTACGCGGTAATCTGCAATGTACGGAATAAATCCCCATCTTTTCCACACGGCTGAGCCGTCCACATCGATGGATACACGGACTTCCTGTTCAAATGTTGCCGTGATCATGATCTCGATGTCTGCACCCCGGTTCACATGAACTGTAATCGGCACGCCGATCTCCAGTGCAAGCCTTAGTCCACTCACATCTCCGTCAAAATGTTTCAGTGTCGTTCCGAGATTCGCTTTTACTGTCGGTACTCCTAATTCCACACGGGAACCGCCTGCGGCTCTTGCCTTTCTCAACTGGCCATAGCCCTGGCTCTGAACCATGATGTCTGCATTCATATCTTCCTTTAGAGATTCCTGAAGTTCCTCAAAAGATTCTGTCTCCATTGCCGCATCGGCAACTCTTTCTGCCACTTCGGATGCAAATCCGCTGTCTACTGCCTGTGTCTCAATATCCTCTTCCAGCTCCTGCACATCGGTATCTTCCAGAAGGTCCTCCCCTTCTACATTTTCCTTCTGGTACACGTCCATAGTATGGCGCATATCTTCTTCGCTCACAGGTATATAGCTTACTATGTATCTTTCTCCTGATAACAGAACACTCGTAATCTCTCCATAGAGAGACACGGTTCCGCTTCCATTTTCTCCCATTGTACCTGTGTAAAGTGCCAGATAATCGCCCTCATCTACGGTTGTCTCACTGTCCAGATCCATAGCCCGGCTCATAGCATCATCACCAAAGGTCAGGTCGCTGACATTAATCGTTACACTGTTATTATCCGAGTCACCGTCCTGATCTTTGTCCATAGAAAGCGGCAGCACATCCGGCATAAAGAGCACGTCTTCCGGTCTGGAGCCGCGATATGTATACTTGTCCCCATCCGCTCCTGTAATCTCGATAAATGACACATCACTGTTGTCACCAGAGGACATATCCATGGTCGGTATCACATCACCGGAATAAATTGCGACCTGGTCGCCGACTTCTAACTGCTTCTTATAAGTAAATGTTCCGGTCGTATCACTGCCTTCTTCGGTCAGGGAACCGTCTGTTCCAATCGTCATTGCCGCGATTGAGACTTCCTCTACTTTCTTTCCATTTACAGTCAGATCGGAAAGCTCTTTCTTATGAATATACTTGATCTCTTTATTTAACTCTACATTTTTGACTTCTTCACGATAGACCGTAAAATCATAGACACGGATCGTCGGGTCAAATCCTGTAAAATATAACGCCTTTTCCTGAAGCTCCAGCTTATAGGCTGCCCCCGGTGTCCATCCGTTCGGATTGCTGATTGTAAATGTATGGTCTGCTCCTTCAGTCACATCTACTGTAACCGTTTCGGAAGAATCTGTCACATTTTTTATCGTGAAATTTTTTCGCACCTGATCAGGCGTCATGGCAGCACTTGTATCCGTCATCGGAATCGTAAAATCTGCTGCCACATCATTTGCTCTGGCATAAGTCGCCATGGACACTTCTTCCATCGGCTGGTTGTCTGCATAAGAGGCATACAATGTCACATCACTCAGAAGACGATCCTTACTGTCCACATATCTGGTGCATGCTTCATCGTAACACCAGCCAAGAAATGTACTGGACTTTTTCACCGGTGCCGGCAGATCTTTCAGAATAGTTCCTGCCTGGTACTGCTCCTGTGTTACTGTGATCATCTGATCTGCCTTCTGCGGATTCTTCTTCGTGATAGTTCCGCCATTTGTCTCATATGTAATGTTGTACGCTGTATCCTGAAATGCAATGTCAAAAGTCAGGTGATCTGTATAATCACCTGTATAGTTCGGTTTGTCCAGAATGTTGCAGTTATATTCCTGCTGCTTATGGCTCTCATCTTTCGTAAGACTTGCGACAACCGAACCATTTTCCAGTGCCGAACCACTCTGCGGATTTCTCAGTTCATATGCAAGACTATGTAATCCACTCTTTAATTTCCAGTCATTTTCAGACTGGACTGTCACGCTCACATGATCCTTGTCATATAATCCACCTGCATCCGCTTTTATCGTAAACTTATCCCCATCCGCATTGACCGTCTGTGGAATATCCACATAGTAGTAGCGTTCCGTCCACTTTGCATAGAGGACAACACTGCCGGAATGATCCGCAGTGCTAAGCGAAGTAACCGGCTCTCCGTTAAACTCCTCATTATCATACCAGCCGGCAAATTCATATCCCGCTTTTGTGATCTGCTCCGCTCCCGGAAGCTCTGTCACCGGCTCATCGTAATTAGACGGAGCCGTGTAACCTTCCGCAAACGTTCCTCCATTTTTCTTATAGTCAATGCCGGATTCCTTCCGCGCATTCGAACCCTGAGACGTTCCTTCCTCCGAATGCACAACCGGATTCTGCGTATTCGCATCTTCAGCAAATGCTGCGACCGGCACTGATGTTGCAAACAGCACCGCGCTCAAAATCATACTGACCAGACGTTTCTTCATATGTATTATCCCTCCTCATTTTTTTCTCAAAAATAAGTCTCTATACATATTGTATCAAAAAAAATACATTCCTCACATGCCCGTTGAAAGCCCAAAAAGTGCCTATTTTACAATTTCTTTTGTAAAACAGACACTTTTTCGTATCCTGTTATTCTATTGATTTACAAATTCTTTAATCTTATCGCGTTTATCAATCTGTAGTTTTTCCAGAATTCCAGAGACATAGTGCTTGACCGTATTCACTGACATTCCCATATGTTCTGCGATTTCCTTGTTCGTCCAATCCCTGCACGCCAGCATGGCTATGGAAAATTCCAGCGGAGTCAAAAGATCCGTCACTGCCTTTTGCGTCTTGGGATTGTGAATTTTCATCCAGCCACGGCTAAATGCAAGTACACCATCCACCAGCTTCTTGTACATTTCCGGCTCTTTTTTCCGGATACAGACTTCCATAGTCCCCTGAAGCAGACCATGATACTCGATAAATGGTTCCATGAATTTGTCCGCTCTTGCCCTCTCCCATGCCCGGGTCACCGTCTGAATTGCTTCTTCTTGTTCTTTCAGATTAATCTGACACATTGCCTGTACGCACCCTAGATAAATCATGGAAATCGGATAAACTCCGTCTGCCATCAGAAATGCCCCCTGTACAACACCTTTTGCCTTTGCATAATCCTGTCTCAGATAAATCTCATGTGCTAAAAGACTTACTGCAAATAATCGTTGCCCAATTGGAAGATACGGAATGTACTGCTGAAGTGGCGGGGTTCCTTCCTCCGGCGATATATGAAGAAATGTGCTGATTACATAAAATGCGAACAGACACGCCGCCTTTACATTCACAGGCGTGTCCTCCTGCATTGCCCGTGTCAGACACTGATGCACATCTTCCCTTGTATGCTGTGCTGCCTGAGAATCTCCAAGTGTAAGATTCGCAAATGTGTAAAGCATATCTGCCGATAGCCGGAGCATCACATCATCATGATCCAGATAATCTTTTATCGTCTCCACACATCTTTCTGCCTGAGCTGAGAAGAAATAATATTCTCCCTGTGCAATCTGTGCCAGTTCCTTATCTTCTATTTTCTCAATTGCTTCTGCTGCCTTTCCCGGTTGAAATGCACTTCCAACCAAAGGAAGGATGACTCTGTCAGATATTTTCATTTCTTTCACCGCTTCTTATAAAATTATATTTTCCGTCAATATAGTCTTTAATGTCGACAGCAGCTTATCAACCTAGATCGGCTTTGCTATATGATCATTCATTCCGGCCACAAGCTTTGCGACAGCTTCTGCTTTTCTTGCCTTTTGTAAAAGTACAAGGATAATGCTAATTATGCTAAGTACAAATAATCCTACAGCGACAAAAAAAGCAAGCATATTGTCTTTTACAAAATCAGAAAATGTTACTCTATCTGCAGTACTGTCATAGATGGCAAGTGCACTCGTAAGCATATAAATCAGAGAGACTACAGCCACACAGATTCCAATCAGACCACCGAGCAGCCGGATTCGTTTTTCTTTTTTCTTTCTCTTAATATCCAAGATCATCCACCTCCAAATACTTCTGGGGATCATCCAGATATTTTTCAATGATTTTCAGAGATGTGCCATCCTGACGCATCTCTTCCAACGTATAGATCAGTTCCCTGTGTCCGAGACTGATCAGATTTTCCAGTTTGGGGATTCTCTCATCCATCCGGTTCAGGAAGATTCCCTCCGGTTTGGTTGTAAACTGGACGGCCAGGTTCTTTCCCTCCAGGTCACTCAGTTTATAGATATCGCTGTTCTCATTTACAGCAACCACCTGGCGGCTTGCGATGTACGGTCCCGCCCAACGGTAATCGTCAAGGCGTCCTTCCATGGAAAAACATCCCATAATACAGTCAATCTCTCCACTCTCCACCAGTTCTTTTTTCTTCTCCCAGTTAATCTGTACAACATCCACCTGATATCCCATTCTTTTGAATGCTTCTGTAGCCAATTCTACATCTATACCAGTTGGTACACCATCCTCATTCAGATAATTGTATGGAGGATAGTTGTCGCTGCCGAGCGTAATGACCGGCTTTTCTGTCTCTTTTTTACTGCTGTCTGTATGTTTACACCCTGTCAGGGTGACCGCTATAATTCCCACAAGCAGAATGCCTGCGATCACTCTTTTTCCTTTCTTTTTCCTTTCATTTTCTTTTCACTCCTGCTATAAAAAAACAGCACTGCTAAACAAGCAGTGCCTACTATTATCTGCAACTGGCTACCATTTTACAGGCTCTGTAGCTTTGCGTCGCAGACTTTCGTCTGTTTTGCCACAAATGTTTCCTTTATTCTACCATGTCATGTTTTTTCTTGTCTATTCTTTTCTGCTTTATAGCAAAATTTATAGCAAAATTTCTTTACACACATCAATCCATCCACATGCCCCGGCGACATCTTCCAGTTCCGCAATTGTAAGCCTGACTGCACTGTGATCATTGCCGGCTGCCGGATAGACTGTTTCAAAACGTTTTAATGACTCATCCAGGTAGACTGTGATTCCCTCTTTAATCCCAAATGGACACACTCCGCCCGGAGCATGTCCAATATATTCTTCTACTTCACCAAACGGAATCATCTTCGCCTTTACATGAAACAGATCCTTATACTTACGGTTATCAACCTTCGCCGTTCCTTCTGTCAGGATCAGTATCGGTTCTCCATCAACCAGAAATGACATCGTCTTTGCGATCATTCCCGGTTCTACACCAAGTGCCTCTGCTGCAAGCTGCACCGTTGCGCTTGATTCTTCCAGTTCAATGATGTGATCTGCATAACCTTTTTCTTCCAGATACTTCTTTGCTTTTTCTAATGACATAATTCATGCTTCCTTTCCTGCATACCTTAAAAAAGGGTAGCAAAAAAGCGGGTGATGGGAATCGAACCCACGTATCCAGCTTGGAAGGCTGGTGTTCTACCATTGAACTACACCCGCATCAACAATGCTCATTTATAATAGCATGGAATTTTATGAAATGCAAGTACTTTTTTAAATTTTTTTAATTTTTTTGACATTTAACTCAATTTCATATCTACAAGACCTGCCACTACTAATTCTCCTATTTGCAATATTTTTTCAAAGTGCTACAATATGTAACCGAAAAAATATTACATCAAAGAAGGTATATGATATGTTCCAATATTATCTAATTCATTATTTTAACTTTAAGAATGCCGGAGGCTTCATGCTTGTCTCCCTGCTCTGCCTGATCGCAGTGCTTGCGATCGTTATTCTGGCAGCAAAGCTTAAGAAACACTATAAACTTAATACACAGGATCTGACGCCAAAACAGATCCGGAAGCTGAACCATATCCACAAAATAAAAGAAATCTCGCTTATTGAAAGCTTTTATGAGATGGTATTTTCCAGTACTTCGGTGCTTTTGTTCCTGTCTCTTTATTATATTATAGATGAACGTATTCCTCAAGCCGCACTCTACTGGCAGAAATATCAAAATATTATCTTACTTTTATTTCTGGTATTTTCTGTATTTATGACAAACTGGTTCGATATCCTGTTCGTTCCGTTAACTGCAATTCCGACCAGACAAAAGGCGTCCGTGCGGCTGATCTCTGCCTTTTATATTATTCTGATCTTATTATATATCAAGTTCATCTACCATGATTCGAACTATGATTCACTGATCATGTATTTTATCACACTGGCAGTCGGCCGTTTCCTGTACTTTGATTCTACACTGGAAGATATCAAAGAAACACTGCAGGGTGTCGCAAGAAATCTGCCGCTTCTGGTACTGATGGGAAGTTATTCCGCCATCGTATGCTGGTATGGATTCCACTGTGGATTCCTGTTGACTTCCAACGGTGTGATCCTTAGTACGCTACTGGCGCATCTTTTTATGGATGTATCGATTTTTGTGCTGGATAAGACGCGGTTGGTGAAATTATTTATTTAACCTACTTTTTCATTTTTTTCAATATAAGTAGGTTACAAATTATAACGCACACTATTTCCAGAATTACAATACTTCCTGCAATCGCTCCTATCGGATAATGAAAGGTAAAATAAGAAAGCTGTTTTCTCATATAAACGTCGATTCCTTTTAGTATGATTGTTCCAACTAACGCTACAAGGCCTGCGATAAGCAGTACATAATAGCTGCCTTCCAGCAATAACAGCTTTCTTTCCTGCCGGCGTGTCATTCCAATCTTTCTCATAATCTCCAGCTCTTTTTTCCTGCCCACAATTCCTGTAAACATAATGTTAAAATAATTAACCATTCCCCATACATATTCCAGGATATTTTCTTTCGTCAGTACATTTCCCTGATTGTACATCAGATATTCCAGTAACTGATATTCTCTGGCTGTAAGGATAATTTCCTTTTCGTTCTTGTATACTTGCTTCTTATCAGGAAATCCATTGCCGTCCGGAAGTCCAATGTCAATGAGAAGAAGGCTCTCACTGCCTGTAATTGTAGTAAGAGCCTCTTGTTTTGTATATGCGGATACGGTCTGATAGCCTGCGTTTTGCAGTGCTGTTTTGAGTGCCTGATGTAATAATGTGTCGTCTTCTATAATTCCGATCGTCATATATTTTCTCTCCAATCACTACGTTCTTTCCATATATTTTTCCGTGTGTTTATTCATCCATACAAATACCCCGACACAGATGACAATAGACACCATCGATCCTGCCGGTGCCGCACACCCCATCGGAAATAATGTATCCGGAAAATGCGTTGCCGCATAATAAGACAATGGAATTCTGGCACATACGATAGATATGGAATTGTGGATAAATGATACGATAGACAAGCCATATGCATAAAAATATCCACTTAAACAGAAATGCACTCCTGCAAATACGCAGTCCCATGCATAACTTCTTAAATACTGTCCTCCAAGTATCTGTACTGCACCGTCATTCGTAAATAATCCGACAAATGGAACAGATAGAAACTGCACGATCGTTGCCGCAGCTAATCCGTATCCTACTGTCATGTACAATACATACCGCAATGTCAGACGTGCACGGTCATGCTTACCGGCACCGATATTCTGCGAAGCAAGTGCCGATATCGTTGACAGCATCGAAGATGGTACCAGGAACAGTATTCCGATGATCTTTTCCACAATTCCTACAGCCGCCGCATCATTTAATCCACGCTGATTGGCAAATATCGTGATTACGATAAAGGATATCTGTATAAATCCATCCTGTAATGCAACCGGCACACCAACTTTTAATATGTTTTTCATCGTGTGCCTCTTCGGCCGCAGATCAGACCTTCTTAATTTAATCCCTGTGCCTTTTTTAATGATCACTGTCAATGACACGATAACACTGACTGCCTGTGCGATGGTCGTTCCAAGTGCGGCTCCGACCGCATCCAGTCCCATCACTCCGATAAACAGATAGTCCAGTCCGATATTCGCCGCACATGCTACCGCAATAAAGTACATCGGACTTTTCGAATCCCCGATTCCTCTGAAGATTGCACTGATAATATTATAGGCCGTAATAAAAGGAATTCCTATAAAGCAGATGGTCAGATAACGGATCGTCCCCTCTACGGCTTCAGCCGGGGTAGACATTACACTGACGATCGGTCTGACTGCTGCCAGTAATATGATCATAAGTATGATCGCAATTCCCATGAACATCGTCGCAGTATTCCCTATTGTCTCTGCTGCTTTCTTATAATCTTTTGCGCCAATGCATCGTCCGATCATAACCGTCGCTCCCATTGCAAGCCCTACGATCATAACTGTCAGCATGTGCATGATCTGGCTTCCGATCGATACCGCCGTCGTACTGCTGACACCGCCAAACTGTCCGACTATAAATAAATCTGCCATACCATATAATGTCTGCAAAAAGTACGATAACAGATATGGAAGTGAAAAATAAATGACTGTTTTAAATACACTTCCTGTTGTTAAATCTCTTTCCATATTGTAATGTCCTTATCTTTAGAAATACTCATTTCTTAATTCTATTCCCAATTACAAAGTTAGTCAACGAGTGAACTACCCATTGTCTAAAGCCAATGGGCTTCCTGCTTCGCAGACCTCGTAACCTACTATCTCCACAGGCGTTAATTCGGGCAGTCCCTGCCCTATATTGTTATTTTTATGCTATTTGTCTTAGTCCTTCTTCCAGTATATTTTTTGCTGCGTTGATATCCCTGTCATGATTTGTTCCACAGACAGGACATGTCCATTCCCTTACTGATAGATTTTTTGTCTCTGTATTTTGGTATCCACAGACTGAACACAGCTGACTACTGGCATAGAATGTGTCTATTTTGACATATTTCCTGCCATTCCACTTTGCCTTATATTCTAACTGTCTTGTCAGCTCATACCATGATACATCACTTATAGACTTTGCCAAACGGTGATTTTTTACCATGTTTTTTATCTGCAAATCTTCCGAAACTATCACTTGGTTTTCGCTGATAATCTCATGGGACATCTTGTGCAGATAATCTTTTCTGGTATTTGTTATTTTTTCATGGCATATTGCTATCTTTTTCTTTGTTTTGTAGTAATTTTGACTTCTTTTCTCTTTATGGGCTAACTGCCTTTGCAGTTTCACCAGTTTCTTTTCGTATTTTCTGATGATTTTTGGATTTTCGTATTTCTTTCCAGCAGAAGTAATACATAACTCCTTAATACCTAAATCTATTCCTGTATTTTGTTTTATATGTGGCAGTTCCACGTGTTCTGTTTCCACTAAAATTGATACATAATACTTTCCACTCGGAACTTGTGATATCGTTGCCGATTTTATCTGTCCGATAAAATTTCTATGCAGTTTTGCTTTTATTCCTTTTAATTTAGGCAGTTTTACTCTATTGCACCCGAAATCTACTGTTATATTGCCATTCGTAAAATTTGTTGTATATGACTTATGATTATTGTGTTTACTCTTAAACTTCGGATAACCTGCGTGTTCCTTGAAAAACTTCTGGTATGCAGCATCCATGTTATAAATCGCATTTGTCAGAGCAAATTTATCCACTTCTTTCAGCCATTCATACTCTTTCTTTAATTGTCTATTGCAGTAATTGTTACAGTCGGTTTTACTAACTGTTTTTTTCTCTTTCTCATATACTTCTTTCCGGTATGCCAGTGTCTGATTATATACAAAACGGCAACAGCCAAATGTTTTTGCAATCTGTATTTTCTGCTCATTATTTGGATATATTCTATATTTATATGCCTTTAACATCCACTGTCACCTTCTTTCTCAACCTTGATTTTCTATATATCTCTTCAGCATTTCTTCCGATACATTTCCTACACTACAGGCAAAATATCCATCTGTCCAAAAGGTATGTTCTTTCCAGAATTGTTTTCGTAAATATTGGGGATATCTTTTCCATATATGGTATGTTGTATAGCTCTTCATCAGGTTTATAATCTTACTAATAGACATTGTTGGTTCTGTCTCTATCATAGAGTAAATGTGGTCTTTATCTGTTTCCATATATCTTATTATCACACTGTGTCTCTGACATATCTCATACGAAAACTGTTTTATATCATCTGATATCTGCCTCGAAACCAGTAATTTCTTCCTATATTTACAGACAAAAAAAATGTGATATTGTAATAGGTATTTGTGTCTGTTTTAGATTTCCATGTTCCCATGCCATGAGTATACGATAATTTCTGATTTTTGGCTACCTTAACCCACCGTCTAAAGCCAGTGGGATTGCGGTAGCCTTATTTCAAATTCACTGAATTTTTCTTTTATCTTTCTTTACACGATATGTTAAAATACATTTATACAAATGTTTTATCTAAGGAGGTTTCCATGAAAACAATCACACTTCACAATACAAATTTATCTGTTCCAGAAATTGGTATGGGATGTATGCGTATTAACAGTCTGGAAACGGCAGATGCCGTAAAAGAATGGATAGACACTGCGCTTGCACATGACATCAATTTCTTCGATCATGCAGATATCTATGCAAAAGGACAATGCGAAGAGCTTTTTGGCAAAGCCCTGACTCCTTCCCTGCGTGACCAGATCATTCTGCAGTCCAAATGCGCGATCCGCCCCGGTATTGCTTTTGATTTTTCCAAAGAACATATCCTGCAGTCCGTAGATGATATCTTGAACCGCCTGCGCACAGATTATCTCGACATCTTATTACTGCACCGTCCGGATACCTTAATGGAACCGGAAGAAGTAGCCGATGCATTCCGTACTTTAAAAGCCGCCGGCAAAGTACGTCACTTCGGTGTCAGCAATCAGACCCCGATGCAGATAGAATTATTGAATAAATATCTGGATGAACCACTTCTCATCAACCAGCTGCAGTTCAGTATCGCACACTGTCCAATGATCAATTCCGGAATCAATGCAAATATGTACAATGATTCTGCAATCAACCGTGACGGCGGCATTCTCGAATACTGCCGCTTAAAAGATATCACCATTCAGGCATGGTCCCCATTCCAGTACGGTATGTTCGAAGGCGTCTTTCTTGGAAATGAAAAATTCCCGGAACTCAATAAGGTCATCAATGAACTAGCTGAAAAATATAACGTAACCAACAGTGCCATCGCTGTTGCCTGGATCTTACGCCACCCTGCCGGAATCCAGACGATCATCGGCACAACTAATAAGGACCGGATTGCTCAGATCAGTAAGGCATCTAATGTGCACCTGACCCGTGAAGAATGGTATCGGTTGTATATGGCTGCCGGAAATCGGCTGCCGTAAACTTACTATATTCAAAGCTGTACACGATTATAAAGAGAGCTGATCAGCTACGATCAGCTCCCTTCTGCTAATAATTAATAATTTCTTTCACTTCATCCTCTTTCATTTTCAACAGTTTTGAAATCTCAGCAACTGTAAATTTTTCTTCATATAGTTTTTTTGTAAGATTTTTTCTTTCTTCCAATTTACCTTCTAATTTTCCCTCTTCTCTTCCTTCATCATATGCTTCGCCTCTCTGTACTTCAATATCTGTCTCATAATCATACTCAGCCGTCAACATATTTACAACCTCGCTTCCTTTTCTTTTCAGATAGTCTGCACGAAAAAAATCCCGGATGTTTACTCTTAGTATAAGAAAAATATATTTTTTCTGCAACATCAATCGTGCAAATATGCTTTTCATTTTTCCTTTGTTTCAAAATTTTCTGTGAATTATCTTCTGATTTCCCTCACGAATAGCTAACGCTATTTTGAAATATACAAGACCCGATTCTTATATATTTTGAATTTATCCGACAGACAGAATAGCTGTCGATGAATGTATATTAACATAACATTTCTTAAATGGCAATGCTTAACCGTAGTGGCCTCCACCG
>NZ_JAOQJW010000008.1:96881-146881 GCF_025567265.1 Dorea amylophila
ATCGTCCGCAATATCAATATCGTCACAAACAACGTAAAGATCGAAAGCACCGATGAGAACACCACCAGCTGTCCGGCAAGCTGTCCATCCGCTCCTGCCTGTTGTGCCATGATATAACTGGATACCGCAACCGGAGTCTGATATGCCAGCAGGCCTGACAACAGATCTGCATCCCTGTATCCCATCATAACGATCATCGGGATCATAATAAGTGGTAAGATCACAAGCTTGATCGTCAGTACCACCGATGCAACTTTTAAGTTTCCTTTTACTTTTGAGAAGTCCAGATCTCCTCCCAGGATCATGAATGCAATCGGCGTTGACAGCTTTGCCAGATCCTGAACCGTTGTATCCACTGCCGTCGGAAGTCTGATTCCCAACAGCGAAAATATAATTCCCAACACCGAAGATATGATCAGCGGATTCTTCACAATATCAAGAATAATCTTCTTCCAGTCTGTCTCCCTCTTTTCTCCGAAAATCGAGAGTGCAACTACTGCCAGAAAATTATACATCGGTACAAGGATTGCACTTAAAATCGCCGCCGTTGTTGTGCTTTTTGCTCCATACATATTCTGCACAACCGCAACTCCGAAGATCACGTAATTGCTGCGAAAGATTCCCTGAATCACGACTCCCTGCTGATTCTCCTGCTTTACAACCTTTGGAACGATCAGACAGAGCAGTACGAACAGGATCAGAAGTCCACCTGCCGCCCAGATACACAACTTAATCCTGCTGTGGATCTCCGCCCCGATGTCACTCTGATAGACATTATAGAATAACATACACGGCAAAAATATCTTAAAAACAATCGCATTGGCCTGTTTTGTAAGCTTACGGTCTGCCAGAGAGGTATAATTGACCATCAGATATCCTAACACCATAAGAAAAAATACAGGTGCGATTACATTAAATGATACAATAATATTTTCCAATTTCCCTTACTTCTTTCATTCCCGGCTCTTTACACATGAAATACATACTCATCCAGACGCTCAAATGCTTCCTTCACTCTGCTGAGCGGCAACGCCAGATTCATACGGATTCCGTATTCCTGATGGAACGGTCTTCCATCCTGCCATGCAACACCGACATCCCAGCCGGCTTTCAACAATTCATCCAGTGACTTGTAATTCTCTTCACACCAGTCCTCACAGTCCAGGAACAACATGTAAGTTCCCTGCGGCTTGCTGACATTGATTCCTCTGTAATAGTCACGGATATGATTGACCGCATACTCTACATTTTCTGACAATACCTGACAAAGTTCATTCACCCAGGTATATCCTTCTGCCTCGTAGGCTCCGATCAGCGCATGCATGGACAGTACATTCATCGTATTATAATGTGACTTTCTGGATTTTGCCTCCAGACGGTCACGTAACATTCGGTTAAAAACTATGTGATAGCTTCCTACCAGTCCCGCCAGATTAAATGTCTTGCTCGGTGCATAGAATGCAATCGTACGGTTTCTGGCATCCGGACTGATCGACTGTGTCGGAATGTGCCGGCTCCCTTTTAAAATCAGGTCTGACCAGATCTCATCTGCGATCACAACACATTCGTTATTCTTATATACTTCCATAGCCTCTTCTATCTCCCAGCGCTCCCAGACACGTCCTGTCGGATTATGCGGACTGCAGAAAACCGCCACATGGATGTTGTTGGCTTTTAATTTTGCATCCATATCTTCATAGTCCATGCGCCAGATTCCCTTTTCGTCCTTTTTCAGAGGGCTATGTACGATCTTATATCCGTTCTCCGTGATACATTTCGTAAATCCGATATAGGTCGGACTATGGAGAAGTACCGCATCTCCCGGTGCCGCAAATGCTGTCAGTGCCGAGATCACCCCGCCTAATACTCCATTTTCATATCCGATATACTCCGGCATCAGACCTTCTACATTATTACGGATCTTGTGCCAGCGGATGATCGAATCATAATACTCTTCCACCGGGCTGAAGTATCCATATGCCGGGTGTGCCGCTCTGTCCATAATTGCTTTCGGGATCGTCGGAACAGTCTCAAAATTCATATCAGCTACCCACATCGGGATTACATCGAATCCGTCTTTTGGCGGCTCAGGTGCAAATCCCGGATTCTTTCCCAATCCATCCACTGCAATCGCATCTTTGCCATGTCTGTCTATTATTTTTGTAAAATCATATCTCATATCCTGTTCTCCTTTTTCATAAAATCCAAGACTTTTCCACATCATGCTTCTGTTCTTTCAGAACTTTTCCACATTGAGCATCTTATTTTTTTGAAAATGTCCACATTGCCTTGATCTGATCTTTGATATTGGCAAATGTCCATGCCGTATTCGTATTCTTAATGCTGAACGGATCATTTACCGTTACAGTGCCATTCTCATAGCCGGTCAGAACAATAAAGTGACCGATCTGCGTAAAGTCTCCCGGTCCCATACTGCATATGACCGGATGTCCCTGTGCCAGTTCTGCGCTTACCTGTTCTTCTGAAAGCATACCTCCTACGCTGTTTAGATTCCAGTTCGCACCTGCTTCATCCATGAACCTCCAGTAAGTATTATTTTCCTCATCCACATAACCGTGTTCGGTTCCATATGCTGCTACCTTTGCCGGAGTAATGGATGCATCCTGATTCAGTCCTGCTGCTACCATTGCCATACAGGTCGGTCCGCATCCACTGGTCGCTACGATCCCCGTTCCATACGGTGCATATCCCCAGCGTTCATCCCATTGTAAAAGTTCCGGAATTTCTCCATTTGAAAGATCTTCCTCTATCGTATCTGCATAAGGCTTGTCCTTTTTCTTCTCATAATCTGCTACAAAATCTACCGTCTCTGCATTCTTGTCCAACAGTTCGATCACACTCTGTGGTACTCCCTGCTCCTCTGCCTGGCTGCGGACACGCTCTAACTTCTGTTCGGCTGCTTCCGTTGTTTTAGCTTTTTTTTCTTTCTGTTTTTTTGCCTTCTCGGCTTTTAATAATTCTTCCTGTTTCTTCTCTTCTGCACGCTCCTGATGAAGATAATAGCCAGTAAAAGCAGCAGTTATCACTGCTGCTATCACACCTGCTATTGCTATATATATATAAATCCGATTTCTTTTTGCACCATTTGAAAGAGAAGTCTTGTTTTCTGTTTGCTGTTCTTCTGTATGATTCATCACTTTCATCTGTCAATTCAGTCCTCTTTTTTGAAAATCTTCAAAATCTTCTGCATCATCTGTTCGAAAGAATTTTTCGACATCGCTCTTAATTATACAACAGCGTGTCTGCAGATACAACTTAACTTTTTCTAAAAATTCTTCTAAAAATTCTTTTGCTGAATAGATACCGATCCCATTTATTTATCTTTTTTCAATTTCTGCTTGCATTTTATCTCCATTCATGATATGATACATCTTGTCTTAAGGACACAACATAATATCGGGGTGTGGCTCAGCTTGGCTAGAGCGCCTGGTTTGGGACCAGGAGGTCGCAGGTTCGAATCCTGTCACCCCGATTTATAATATATTTTGCGGGTGTAGTTCAATGGTAGAACACCAGCCTTCCAAGCTGGATACGTGGGTTCGATTCCCATCACCCGCTTTTTCATGCCTGATTTTAATTTCATTCTCATATAAAGGTGTAAATAAAAAAAACACTATATTCTATCCGAAAGAAGATGGAGTATAGTGTTTTCCTTTTTCCGATATTCTATTTTCTGTCATATTTCCTGTTATCGTTTTCCGATTCTTCTCATCCACATCAGGACAGATCCTATCAGGATATAGACATCTGCCAAATTCGCTGTTACATCACCTAATATCTTATGGTCAGATCTTATACCAATGTAATCTACGACTTTACCTCTGACGATCCGGTCATACGTATTGCTGATGGCTCCTGCACTCAGTAATGTCCATGCTGTCTTAGTCACCTTATGACCTTCCCGGAATGATTCTGCCAATGTCAGCATCAGGATCACTGCCGTCGTTATCACAGACGCTTTCTTTACCTTATCCGGTTCGGAATCCATGGAATTAAATGCAAAGCCTTTGTTGTATACTTTTCTGATCAGGACTTTTGTCCCGCAAAAGTTTTTTTCCTCTTTCTCACTTACATTTTCTTCTATGTACTGTTTTACAGCCATATCCAGACCAAACAGTGTTCCAATCGCACCCGGTATGCTTGTGTGCATCTATATCTCTCCCTGGATCTTCACAATCTCTTCTTCCTGCTTTTCAATCTCTTCCTCGCGTTTTTCGATTTCTTCACAGAGCGTTACGTAATCCATGTCGGATACTTCCCCACTCTGGAACTTCTCATATACCATACGACCGATATCTGCAAGATCTCTTTCATTTGCTCTCTTTAAAGTTCGTACATTACTTTTGATCTTCTGAATCTCCAGTGTATCTCCTGTCTTCTTAGTGATGTCACTCGCAACATCTGAAACTCTTCTGCTGAATTCTTCAAAAAAATCTGCCATCTGTATCCTCTCCTTATCTCGTTCTTCTTTACAGCCGTCTTAAAATATCCAGTGAATGATACAAGTTCATCGTTCCATATCCCCACTGTGTATTTGGATATTCTATCGCCGGAAGCTTCTGCGCACCCATCACGATCACATTCCTTACCTGACTGGCTGATGCTCCACCCGCTCCCGGCTGATCACTGATCCACTTCATGATCAGTGCACAGCCACCTGCCGCAATTGCTGTTGCTGCACTTGAACCGGTGCGTTCTTTGAATCCTCCGCCCGGTACCGCACCGGTAACCGCTACTCCCGGTGCAGCATAATCCGGTTTGATTCTTTCATCTCTAGTATACCCTCTGCCCGAATTAATATCAACCGTATTCTCCTGACTGTTATAATAAGACACTGTCATCGTATGCTCCCCTCCTGCCGGTTCTGTAAATGTGGTATCCGGATTCGATTCCAGAAAATATACTTCTCCATCCAGAAACTCTTTCATGGGCAGCCACATATGAAACTCCCCCTTCGGCTGCATCACAGGCTTTACTTCTATTTTCCAGATTCCCGGTACTGCTTTCTGCAGCCGGATAAACACCAGCTGTGCATCGCTATTCTCCTGCAGAAGTCTGTACTCCACCGTAACAGCCGTCCGTTCAAAAGCAAATACAAAATCAAACAGATATCCCAGACGTACCGGAATCTGCCCGGTACGTTCTCCGGAAGGTGATGTGATCGACACTGTCACAATGTTCGGAAGGGTACTCCATAACTCCGTCACAAAACCTTTCACCCCTTCCCCTACCCTGATCTCCGCTGTCCGTATATTCTGTGCCTCCGTAAATGTTCCGTAATAATGATGTCTCTGCGCTGCCTCATTCCCGGTTCCCGTTACTACACAGCGGTTTCTCAGCAATGCATAGCCATCCAGAACTCCTGCAAGCAAAGAGTCACCATTATGCCCTCCGAAACTGGTTCCGATCGCCATACAGATCACAAGCGGCATCTCCCGTCTGCGGGCCAGTTCATTCAGATACCGAAGTCCGGCCAGGATATCATTTTCCTGATAACAGTGTGCATCTTCTGCAACCCCAAAAAATTCTTTCAGATATTTTTTTGCCGGCTTAAGCTTTACCATCGCGATCACCGCCTCCGGGGCAGCCCCAAGAAACTGTCCACTGCTTTCTGCACTTCCGGCAGCCACACTTGCAACAAATGTTCCATGCCCATCTGTATCTTCCGAAGAGATCAGTTCTTGCGGACTTTCCGAATGCAGAGCCGCATTGATTCTTTCTTCGGTATACTCTGTTCCATACAGAAAGCCCTCCGGCGGATCCCCATCCTGAATTGTCTGATCCCAGATCCCCGCAATTCTTGTTGTCCCGTCAAGATTACAGAATACCGGATGGGTATAATCGATCCCCGTATCCAGGAAACCGATCATAATCCCCTCTCCCATAAGCTGCAGCGTCGGATAATTCTGCAGCGTAATAATTCCGGCTGCATCTAACGGCTGCATATCCAGAAGTGTATAGCACTTGGGGATCGCGCCGTACCAGTACTGCCGCAAGGATAAGGGAAGTAACATCCGACTGTCTAACGACACACTTTTATATCCGAAATCCAGCTCCTGGATACACATCTTTTCCGTATCCACTCCTTCTAACTCATCTTCCCTGTATGGCGAGATAATAAAATCCCAGTAATCTTCCGATAATATCTTTTCTTTACATCTGTCTTCCAATGAAAAAAAGCCTTTCATATACATTTGTTTTATGTATATGAAAGACTTCGTGTCATTCATTAATATTTTTATGCATTTGTATGCTGGTTCAGCATACGCTCGATGATCTCCACAGATTCTTCGATACCATAACTTGCACTGTTAAAACAGATATCATAGTTCACAGCATCTCCCCACTTCTGGCCGGTATAGAAATTGTAATATTTCGAATGCTGACGGTCAATCTTCTTCAAAAGGCGTTCTGCTTTTTTATGATCCAGATTATTGACTTCCATGACTCTGTGTACACGCTGTTCAAAAGGAGCTGTAATAAAGATACTGATATGTGGAATATGATTATTTGCCAGTATCACATCCGCACATCGTCCCATAACAATGAAATCTTCTTCTTTTGCCTTCTTACATATCAGATCACTCTGATTAAAGAAGATTGCATCTTCTTTTGTCAGACCATGATAACGGTCAAAATCTTTCAGACGTTCTTTCAACGTCCGTCCGGATCCCTGGTACTTATTCTCAATCTCATTTGTTCCCAGATCTGCCACATCTACAACCGAATCTTTCTCCGCGTCCAGACGTCTCAATACTTCATTGAATATCTCTGCATCGTAATAGTTGATCCTGAGTGCATCCGCCAGTGCAAATCCAATATCGTTACCCGCACTTCCATGTGTTCTTCCGATACAGATGATCAGATGATCATCCTTTGAAAACTTCTGACGCAGGTTCGATGTATTTAGCTTTGCCCTGTTTTCATCCAGAATCTCAACTTTTCCAAAACCTGCCGGCAGTTCTGCGATTTCTTTTAATATCTCATCATATTTTCTCATCAGTCTGGATCGGTCTTCATCCTTACGGATCGTACGTGCCATGTTACTGATCAGCGCAAGCTCACTTCTGAGCAGATGCCCCTGTGGCTTTGTACGCATCAGCTTCACAAGACTTTCTACACAAGTACGTTTGTCTCCCGTAAAGGTACGGCCAAGAGAAGAACCTACACATTCATAGACTTCTCCGTCCAGATCATAGATCCGTTCCGCTATGTCATAGTATTTATTCTTATTTTCCATGTTCCGCACCTCCCCTTACAAAAAGAATACCAGCATATCGATAATAAATACCGGTATCAGACATGTCAGTGACCATACCATATATCCGAAGAACGATGGCATACGCACACCATTTTCATCTGACATAGATTTTACCATGAAGTTCGGCGCATTTCCGATATAGGTATTTGCTCCCATAAATACAGCTCCACAGGAGATTGCCTCCAGCATCTTAACAGGAACCGAACCAAGTGTCGTCACAACACCGCTCTTGAACCCAAGTGCTCCCGCCGTTGTAAGGAATACCAGATACGTTGGTGTATTATCCAGAAAACTTGACAGTGCTCCGGTTGCCCAGAACATTTCAAATGGTTTATTGATACCAAGTTCCGCACCATTTGCCTTCAGAATCATCAATGCAGGCTGCATCGTGATAAAGATTCCGATGAACAGAACCGCAACTTCCTGAATTGCCCCCCAGGTAAAATGGTTACGGATACGTACTTCTTCTTTTGTCGTTTTAAATGATAAAAATGCTGCCAGAAGGATGATCACGATCTCGATCACAGACGGGAATCCAAGCGTCACTTCTCCAAGGATATGGATTCCTTTTACCGTTCCGTCCGCATTCTGGAATGCAGACATACCAGGAAGCATTCCACTTAAGATTACAGCTCCGACAATCATTGCAACATATATCAGATTATGAAGTCCTACAATTCTAACGTGTGTTCCGGGCTCTCTAATATCTGGTTTTCTACCTTCCGCAATATCTTTTCTGTAAGCTCTTCTATCCAGAAAATAGAATAACATCAGCAAAATGATCATGTTAAAGATCAGTATATGAAACAGCTTCAGGCTCCAGAAAAACGGAACGCCACGCATGAATCCCATCAGAAGCGGCGGATCTCCGATCGGTGTCAGACATCCTCCCATATTAGAGATCAGGAAGATAAAAAAGATCATAATGTGACTCTTTCTTTTTCTCCACGAATTCATCTTAATAAACGGACGTACCAGAAGCATACTTGATCCGGTCGTTCCGATCACGCTGGAAAGCAGTGTTCCCAGAACAAACAATGCCGTATTGATCCTCGGTGATCCGGCAAACTCACCGTCAATTGTAATGTTACCTGCTACACAGAACAGACCGAACAATAAAATGATAAATGTCAGATAATCATTTACCACACATTCCAAAACCGTCTCTCCCATTGTAAACATTCCGTACTTTGCAGCAAACGGAACAAT
Source organism: Dorea amylophila (assembly GCF_025567265.1). Lineage (NCBI taxonomy): Bacteria > Bacillati > Bacillota > Clostridia > Lachnospirales > Lachnospiraceae > Dorea > Dorea amylophila. The sequence continues at coordinate 105,373 of NZ_JAOQJW010000008.1, forward strand.
AAACAGTACCGACCAGAACGCAACTGCAAGCGGCTGATGCTTTTCCCACCAGTCCGGCTTGATCAGAGGCATAACGGCAATACTGAGCAACAGCCCTGCAAAGGGTATGCAGAGCCAAACTGGAATAGCTGATAATTCCTCCATTCCTTTCTCCTCCATTCTTCCTCAAGTAAAGTCTTATGTGTCATTGCATAATGAAAGCTGTCATTGACAACTCTCTTAGCATTCTATATGTAAAATGTATTATTGAAGCCTTGGTACTTCCTGACCTCTCAACATTATTACCGGTCCTCCGGTTCCCTCAATATATTCTTTTGTGATAACAACCTCTCCAATATTGTCATCCTTCGGGATTTCATACATGATATCTAACATGAATTCTTCGATGATCGCACGAAGCGCCCTCGCTCCGGTATCTTTCTTCATTGCTTTTTTTGCAATCGCATGAAGTGCGCCGTCATCGAATTCCAATTTTACTTCGTCTAATGCAAGCAGTTTCTGATATTGCTTCAAAATTGCATTCTTAGGCTCTTTTAATATCTCCACCAGCATATCTTCACTCATACCCTGTAAGGTAAATACAATCGGCAGACGTCCCAGGAACTCCGGTATCATACCGAATACACGCAAATCCTCTGTTGCGACCTTTTTAAGAATCTCTTTGTCGTTATTGTATTTATCTCTCAGATCCGCTCCGAATCCGATCGCTGCCTGTTTGGTCAGACGTTCTTTGATAATTCCTTCCAGATCCGGGAATGCACCTCCACAGATGAACAGAATGTTCCTCGTATTCACTGTTGTAAGCGGAACCATTGCATTCTTGCTCGTTGCCCCGACAGGAACTTCCACATCACTTCCTTCCAGAAGTTTCAGCATTCCCTGCTGTACAGACTCACCGCTCACATCACGCTGACTGGAGTTTTTCTTCTTTGCGATCTTGTCGATCTCATCAATAAAAATAATTCCCTGTTCTGCCTTTTCGACATCATTATCTGCTGCCGCAAGCAGTTTGGATACAACGCTTTCGATATCATCACCGATGTACCCTGCCTCTGTAAGAGATGTTGCATCCGTAATTGCAAGCGGAACATCCAGAATCCTTGCCAGTGTCTTTACCAGATACGTCTTACCGGAACCTGTCGGCCCGATCATCAGCATGTTGGATTTCTCAATCTCAATGTCATCCATCGAATCCGTTGCCACACGCTTATAATGATTATATACTGCAACCGACATCACTTTCTTTGCATATTCCTGTCCTACCACATACTCGTCCAGTTTTGCTTTGATCTTGTGCGGAGCCGGAAGATTCCGGATATCTACTAACGGCTTGTATTCTTCGCCTTCTTTTTTCTTCTTGATCTTCTGCTGTTTTGGAATACTCTGCTCCATATCAGACATGTTGAATACCTGTACTCCCGGAATATTCATCAGCTGACTGTAATCGATCGGTCCGTTCGACATTGCATCAAAGCTCTTCTGCATGCAGTCATTGCAGACACAAATGTGGTTCGGAAGTTCGATCATCTTCCCTGCAACACTCTCCGGACGTCTGCATATAAAACATACTTTTTCATACTCATCATCATTTTGTTTCTTATCATCCGAATCTGACGTCTTCTTTGTTGTTTCTACTTCGACGTCTTCTACTTTTTCGATTTCCTGATTGTTATCGTCCTGATTGGTCATTATTCTCTCCTTCTTACTTTTTGTCGTATCTTTCACTCTGTTTTATCCTGGTTCTATGATTCTTCCTGGTTCACCAGTTCCAGAAATGTCTCTTCGGAAATAATCGGGATCCCCAGTTCATTTGCTTTCTTATTTTTGGAAGATGTGCTGGTTACATCATTGTTGATCAAGTAATTCGTTTTGGACGTTACCGATCCTGTCACCTTTCCTCCCAGACTTTCAATCAATTCCTTCACTTCACCGCGGTTTGCAAAATGTGTTACGCTTCCGGTGATCACAAAATTGACACCTTCAAAAATCTGTTTTTTTGTTGATGTCTCTTCCGGGATTGTCAACTCTTCTAAAAGCTTTCTGAAATTCTCCACATGCTTTGCATCTGAAAAATATCCGGTGAATGCCTTTGCCAGAACTTCTCCCACGCCCTGGATCTCATTTAATTCTTCTTCTGTAACCATCAAAAGGGCTTCTACATCATATTTCAACTCTCTGCAGATAACCTTTGCATTGGCAAGTCCGATCCCTGCGATTCCCAGTGAATAGACGACTCTTGGCAGCGTGGTTGTTCTTGCTTTTTCCACACTTTCGATCAGTTTCCTGTACGATTTTTCTCCAAATCCTTCCATTCCCTGAATCTCGTCTTTGTAGCGGTCCAGATGGAAGATATCGGCAAATGTATGGATATATCCTTTGGAAATGAATTTTTCCAGTGTTGCTTCCGACAATCCTTCTATATTAAGTGCATCTCTGCTTACGAATAATGCAAATGCCTTCACATGCTTTGCCTGGCATTCCGGATTCATACAGTATAATGCTTTCGCATTTCCTACCTGTCTGATCTTCGTCTCCCCCTGACAGACCGGACATCTTTCCGGAATATCTTTCACACCGCTTCTTGTCAGATTCTCTGCGATCTGCGGAATGATCATATTTGCCTTATAAACTTCGATCTTATCTCCGATGCCAAGTTCCAGTTCTTCCATAATGCTGATATTGTGAACACTTGCACGGCTGACCGTCGTTCCTTCCAACTCCACCGGATCAAAGATTGCAACCGGATTGATCAGTCCTGTCCTTGACGGACTCCATTCAATTTCACGCAGAATCGTTTCCCTGATCTCATCCTGCCATTTGAATGCGTAAGAATCTCTCGGGAATTTTGCTGTTCTTCCCAACGATCTTCCATACGCTATATCATCATATGATAGCACAAGTCCGTCAGAAGGAAAATCATTTTTACTAATCTCTGACGAAAATTTAGCAACTTCATCTTCTACTGTATCTCTGGTCACCATATGATATTCTACCGTCGTGAATCCCTGTGCTTTCAGCCATTCCATCTGACAAGCTCTGGAATTCTGAAAATCAACTCCATCTGCCTGCACTAACGTGAATGCATAGAACATAACATTTCTCTTTGCCGTGATCTGGTTATTGAGCTGTCTGACTGAACCACTGCATAAGTTTCTTGGATTTTTATATTTTGCATCTACATCTTCAATCTCTTCATTGATCTTCTCGAAGTCATGATATCCGATCACCGCTTCTCCTCTTAAGATCAATTCCCCCCGGTAAGCGATCTGCACCGGTAGATTCTTGAATACCTTCGCATTGTTTGTAACCACTTCACCGACTTCTCCGTTACCGCGTGTGACCGCTTTATAAAGCTTTCCGTCACGATAAGTCAGCACGATCGTCAATCCGTCCATCTTCCAGGACATCAATACTTTCTGACTGCCAACGAAGTTCTTAAGCTCTTCTACTTCTTTCGTCTTATCCAGTGAGAGCATCGGGCTTTCATGCCTTTCTTTTGGGAGTTCACTGACAACTTCATATCCGACATTTACCGTCGGACTGTTCGACAATGTAATTCCCAGTTCTTTTTCCAGATTCTGCAGTTCATCATACAATCTGTCATATTCGTAGTTGCTCATGATCTCCTGCGCATCCTGATAATAAGATCTGGATGCTTTATTCAGAAGTTCTACTAATTCCAGCATTCTCTCGTTCTTTGACTGTCCCATATAATTCCTTTAACTCCTGTTCTGTTAATTCTCTTACCTGTCCCGGTTTCAGATCTCCAAGTTCCACGTTCATGATCCGTATCCTTTTTAACACATCCACCTTATATCCGAGTGCTTCGCACATGCGCCGTATCTGTCTGTTCAATCCCTGTGTCAGAATAATGGAAAATGTATATTTCCCGGTCTTTTTTACTGTACAGGGTCTGGTCACCGCATCCAGATTCTTTTCTTTGTCTCTGATGTGTACTCCCCGGCTCATCTTCTCAATGAATTCCGGAGTAACTTCTTTGTTTACTCTGACCTTATATTCTTTCTCATGTGCATATCTTGCGCGCATCATGCCGTTGATCAGATCTCCATCATTTGTCATGATCAGAAGCCCTTCCGAATCTTTATCCAGTCTTCCTGCATAAGTGATGCGTACCGGATAATTGAGGAACCGGATGATGTTCTTTTTCTCCCTTTTATCTTCTGTACAAACAATCCCGGCAGGTTTGTACACTGCCAGGACCGTTTTTTCCGTTTTGCTTTTGACCACTTTTTTTCCGACACGGACCTCCTGTCCGTCTTCTACTTTCATGCCGGGAGCTGCTGTCTTTCCATCCACAGTCACAATTCCCGACTCGATCAGCCTGTCTGCCTCCCTTCTGGAACAGACACCGGCTTCGCTTAAATACTTGTTCAGTCTAATCATTCTGCAATACCCCGCTGATACTGTTATCCTGCACAAATGTATTGCCGTTATACAGGAACAGAACACTTGTGATCTTATTTTTCTTCATAACTTCTCTGATATCATCATAATAATATCTTGGATCAACCACTATGATCTCTCTGTAATATGCCGTCAGAAACGGAATTACACTATTCGCATAGGAATCTTTTACAAGCAACAGTCTGTCTGTTGTATCTGCCGTCGTTCTGATATCCAGGACGGGATAATTACCGCCAAGAAATAATGCATATTTATCCTTTTCTTTCAACTTGGATGTATCGTATAACGTTGCTGTTTTCTTTTTTTCATTCACGTTATTTACAACTACCTGTGGTGCTGTTTTCAGATCATCCGGTGCGTAGATATAGATCGGCTCATTATAGTCTGTTTCATAGCCGCTTGTCGCCGATAAGGTTCCGTTAAATGAATTCGTCACTGCATAGGATTTCATAGCCGGTGCTTTCGATGTATCCAGTTTCATAGCCGCAGCCAGCGCCTGATATCCATAGTAAGCACCAAGCGTCGTCCAGTGATGATCCGTATGGTAATATATCTCTTCTGCTCTGTGCTTTTTCAATGTATCTTCCACATTTACCCACTGAAAAGCTGTCCCAAGCGAAGCCTTTATTTTCTGAAACTGTTTATCCTGATCTTCTGTCACTGCACAATACGGAAGTTTGTCCGACTCAATATTTGCAGCATTCGGTACCAGCATCATATACATCGGGATATCTTTATATGTCTCCTGAAACTTTTTCATTGCATCCAGATTTGCTTTCAATTGTTCTTCATCCGGTTTGGCTATATCCTCTAACAGATAATGATCCTTTCCTTTAAATACACCATTTGCCTTACGTTTTCCTGCGATCAGATCAATACGGCTCTTTAAAGCTACCCAGAAATCTCTTCCCGCAAACTGATCCGATACATAAGATTCATACTGTTTCATCCATCTTCCGCTTTCAATACCGGAAATCGTAAGCTTAGGTCTCTGTTCCAGTGCCCGGTTTTCTTTTGCCGAAAATTCCCTGTCAGCAGTTGCAATATTTACCACGAAGAAGATAACCATCATTACAATAAACAGCAATGCAATTACTTTATTTCTCTGTTCTTCTCTTTTTCTTTCCCATTTCTTTCTCGACTGTCTCATCTTTGCTCCTAGAATCTGAAATACAGGAACGGATTATAGGTCTCCGTTACCAGATATGCAATACAGACAATAAACAACGCAGCATATACCACACTGTTAATGATTGTTGTATTCCATTTTTTTGTTCTTAACATATGCTCGTATCTGAAATGAACCAGCGGCGTAGAGCCAAATATCAGGATCAGCCACAGGATCAGGTTGCTTGTAAGAAGATACATACTCTCTCTGTCTGCAAAGCCATGTGCACCTGCACCAAACATCACTCTGATATAATCTGCTGCCTGTCCGAATGAAGAGCTGAAAAACAATACCCAGCCGATCACAACCAGAACAATACTGTAAATATGACGGACTACATCCGGAAGTCTGTCCAGTACCGGCGACAGGAGATATTTTTCAATGATCAGGATCACCCCATAATAGAGTCCCCATGCCACGAAATTCCATGCAGCTCCATGCCATAATCCGGTCAGAAACCATACAATCAGAAGATTCCTGATGTGTTTGATCTTCGATACCCTGTTTCCTCCCAATGGAATATACACATAATCCCTGAACCAGCTGCTCAGCGAAATATGCCATCTGCGCCAGAACTCCGTAATACTCTTAGACACATATGGATAGTTAAAGTTCATATTGAATTCAAATCCAAACATCTTACCGAGTCCGATCGCCATATCCGAATATCCACTGAAATCAAAATAAATCTGGAACATATACGCAAAAGCTCCAAGCCACGCCGTCATCACGGCTATATTACCTTTCGCAAGTCCGCTTACCTCTGTAAAAATCATCCCTGAGGTATTCGCCAGTAATACTTTCTTCGCAAGTCCCCGGATAAAATACATGCTTCCTTCTCCGAATTTTGTCCTTGAGACTTCTCTGGACGCAAGCTGTTCATCTATATCTGCATATTGCACGATCGGTCCCGCAATAAGCTGCGGAAACATCGTTACATATAATGCAAAATTAGGAAGATTCGTCTGCACTTTTACATTTCCCCGATATACATCAATGATATAGGATAATATCTGGAATGTATAAAATGATATTCCAATCGGAAGCGGCAGTGCATGATAAGAAATATGTACCGGAAGTATCCCGTTCAATGTGTCCAATACAAACCCTTCATACTTAAAAAATCCAAGTACTGCCAGATTAATGATAAGGTTAAAAACCAGGCTCCGCTTTGCAGCTCTCTTATCCTGCAGATTCCTTGCAATATCCAGTCCACTGAAATAATTAAACAATATGGACAGTAACATCAGAAACAGATATACCGGTTCCCCCCATGCATAAAACACCAGACTCGCCAGCAATAAGATCACATTCCGGAATCTTACCGGCAACAAATAATATAAGATCATCACAGCCGGCAAAAATGTAAATAAAAAAACAATACTGCTAAATAACATCTCTCTAATTCCTTTTTATTAAATACTCTTCTTAAATGCCGCATCGATACGGTCTGCATCCTTTGAAACTGCCAGCAGCACATAACGTCCTCTGGTCTCAATAATTGCAGCATGTATCAGCTTTGTTTGTTCTACACCATAACCTTCAAAATTCTTTTCCTGTGTATTTACACGACTTTCCACTGCCTTTTCAACCGTCTCGATCTGACTTTCGTTTTTTACCTTTATTACGAGTATTTCATTCACACTCATAACGTCATCCGGAATATACAGACTGATTCCTTCATAATCATTGGCATTCAGACTGTAATATTTTTTCAGATCCTGTGTTGTGCCTTTTTTCATTCCTTCTAATTTTACGGCTTTTGTGATATTCTTTTCAATCGTGTCTACGGATACGGTATTATCCCCTTCCCGGGTCACAAGAAATACTACATAAATGATCAGGAGGACTACCATCAAATATTTTAACAGGTTAATCCTGTCTAATTTTCCGTTTTTCATTATAATTCTGCAACCTCCGCCATATGATTTACCCATTCTTTATAATAACCGGTTGACATATGGATTCCATCACCGGCATAATACTCCTGTTTCACCAGCTCTGTATTATCAATAAATGTTACTTTCTCTTTTTCACATAATTTTTTTAATTTCTGATTGAACTCCGGAATTTTTGCATAGACAGAATTCTGATCAATTGCAATCTGCGCTGTCGGAAGTATACTGTTAACATATATTTTCGTATCCGGCAGTGATTTTTTCAGATCTCTGATCACCGGCCTGTATGCTTTTATGAATCCATCCGCATCTCCATTCTGCGCTCCGACATCATTCATCCCGTAAGAAAGGAATAATACTGACGGTTTCATCTCTTTTGCCCTGGCAATATGATCTGCCAGTTTTTCATTATCCCCCGCCGACACACCGGCTCCACGGTCTGCCTGTACATTTGCCTGATCCAGCACACCATATTCGTACAATCCCTGTGTGATGGAATCCCCCAGGACCAGACAATCTGCAAATTTTTCGCTTGCCGGCTGTTCTTCTGCATCCTGTTCTGCCTCACGTTCCTGCGTTTCTAACTCCTTAATCTTTTTATCTGCCTTAGACACATCCATCTCATCCATCGTCTTCAGGATCTCTGTGCCCTTCTTTGTATCCTTCTGTGGATTACTGAGCCTGCGCGCCACCGTAATCCCGCCAATCACCAGAATAGCAATCGCAACGATCACTGCAGTCTGAAGTACCCGGTCTTTTTCTTTCTCACTTTTTATTTCACTTTTCTGCTCCTCAGGATTCACCTCCTGAGTCTCTTCTTTTTCTTCATAAATTGAAGTTTTACTCTCTATATCCACGAAATCTTCTCCTCTTTCGTTTCTCTGTTGATCCTAAATATGTATATCCAATTTATTTTACTGTTTTTCTTTTTGAATGTCAATTTATATCCTCTTTTCTGTCGTCTTTTGTGCTATAATGTTGAATACATTTCCTTATACCTGAAAGGGAAAATGATCATATAGATTAACAGGAGGTTTTCCTTATGAATGTATACCAGTTATCAGCAAAAAATTGCATGTCGCATCTACTCTTAAAAGACACTTTCGACAACTTTTCTTTCATAGAAGGCGAAATCACGACCTTCAACAAATTTACCATCAGCGGTTTTCTCCAGGAAGACTTCTTTGATGAAAAACCTGAAGAAACCTACTCCCGCTGGAATAAAACCCGAGACTTCTGCTTCCAGATCATCCGCGGTAAACGCACTCCATTGGGATTCAAGATTGTCCTTGCGCTTCCGGAAGATCAGATCCCGTACTTTCTGACCGCCCACGGTCTCACCGGATACCGCCCGGAAGAGATCCGGGGGCTGTACCTGAACTTCCACTACGATGGACATCACTTACAATGCATCACCGGAACTTCTCTGAACACTTTCACCATGGACAAATCCATCGAAAGAGAATGGGATCAGGAAGTAAAAAACATTTTAAAATCCAGATCCATTGAAGGTGACTACTGATCTGCAGCTTCCGATATAAACAGAGCCGTGCCGCCATGGATTTCCCTTCCACAGCCGCACGGCTCTTATTTTTCATTCCGCAAATCTTAACTTCAAATCTTTACTTTGTAAGCAGCATCATGATCTCATTACTTCTCTGCACAAACGCAGTCATCTCTTCCGGACTGAGCGGCTTATGTGCCAGCATTGCCAGATCATATAACTGTTTGCAGATAATACTTGTGTTCTCACTGTCTTTATGTTCAACTACATACTGAACCAGCGGATGATTTGCATTCAGGATCAGTGTACTTGTTGTACCCATATCCATTCCGTTCATGCCATACATTTTCATCATTTCCTGCATACGACGGTTTTCTTCGGATAACGTCATCATAGAAGCAACATTTTCATCTTTCAGTTTCTCGATTTTAACATCCAGATTCTCTTTTCCAAGCTCTTTGCGGAAAATCTCTACCAGACTGTCAGATTTCTTCTGGAATGCTTCTTTCTCTTCTTCGGCAACTTCTTCCTTTGCACCTGCTGTTACATCGGCGTCGATTCTCTGGAACTTGATATTCTGATTACGCTGCTCTAACTGTGTGATAAACGGCGAATCAATGTTGTGTCCTAAGATTACCGCATCCATGCCCTGATTCTTGAACATGTTGATGTACTGGCTCTGCTGGATCTCGTCCGTCACATAATAAATAACTGTCTTATCCTCTTCTTTGTTCTCAGTATTCTGATCATCTGTCTTGTCATTCTGATCTTCTACTGTTCCTCCATTTGCCTCGATGCAATCTTTCAATGTCAGATATTTGTGATCCAGATTCTTAAACAGAACCGCATCTTTCATCTTGTCACAGAATTTTTCATCTTTCAGGCATCCGAACTTGATGAACGGACTGATGTTATCCCAGTATTTCTCATAATCTTCTCTCTTTGTCTTACACATTCCGGAAAGCTTATCTGCAACTTTCTTGGAAATGTACTCCGATATCTTATTGACGAATCCATCATTCTGCAGTGCACTACGCGATACGTTCAATGGAAGATCCGGACAGTCGATCACTCCCTTTAATACCATCAGATATTCTGGAATAACTTCTTTGATATTATCTGCGATAAATACCTGATTATTATATAATTTGATCGTTCCTTCAATAGAATCATACTCTGTGTTGATTCTTGGGAAGTACAGGATTCCCTTTAAGTTAAATGGATAATCCATATTCAGATGAATCCAGAACAACGGCTCTTTGTAATCCATAAATACTTTGCGGTAGAAGTTCAGGTAATCCTCGTCACTGCATTCATTCGGATGCTTTGTCCACAGTGGATGAATATCACTTAATGAAACCGGACGCTTTTTAATCTTTACTTTTTCTTTGGCAGGTTCCGTCTCTACCATCTCTTTTTCGCCGTTTTCATTCTCTTTTTCTTCCATCTTGGCATCTTCGTGAATATGTTCGATCACTTCATCGTCATCTTTCAGATCAGCTTCATCAATGGTCTCATATTCCGGTTCTGCATTTGCCTTGGAAAGGAAGATTTCCACCGGCATAAAGGAACAATATTTTTCCAGAACTTCTCTCATTCTGTATTCATTTGCAAACTCCAGACTGTCCTCATTCAGATACAGTGTCATAGTGGATCCGACTTCCTGTTTGCTGCCTTCTTCCATCTCATACTCTGTTCCGCCGTTGCTTACCCAATGTACCGGCTTTGCCCCTTCTTTATAGGAAAGGGTATCGATATGTACTTCGTCAGCTACCATGAATGCAGAATAGAATCCAAGACCGAAGTGTCCGATCATATCATCCTCTGTTGTCTTATCTTTATATTTTTCAAGGAACTGTGTTGCTCCGGAAAATGCGATCTGTGTAATGTATTCTTCTACTTCATCGGCTGTCATTCCAAGACCATTATCTGTAAATTTCAGAGTCTTTTCTTCTGGATTGACTTCAACTTTGATCGCCGGTTTATAATCATCCGGCAACTGGTATTCACCCATCATATCCAGTTTCTTCAGTTTTGTGATTGCATCACATCCGTTGGATACCAACTCACGTGCAAAAATATCGTGATCGGAATATACCCATTTTTTAATAATTGGGAAAATGTTTTCACTGCTGATTGACAAACTACCTTTCTTTGCTGCCATTGTAAATCACTCCTATTTCTACTTTTTATATTTCTATCATATTAGTGACAAAAGGTACTGCTTCTTCTGTCGGCAGACACCTTTTTGCTACATTTTTTCATCTAAGTGATATGATAATACTGCTTATTTTAAAAGTCAATAGAAAATTAGCACTCTTTCAAAAAGAGTGCTAACAATTCTGTGAAATTTATAAACCGTTTATAAACTTTACTCTATACTTTTCAATGATTCTACCATGTCAATCTTTTTCAGTTTAAAATACATTACCCAGTTTACGAACAATGAGAACCCTATCGTAAATAAAAAACTGTAGATATAACTCTTCAGATAAATACTCCGGCCAAACATTGCCGCATCCACTTCTACTGTCTGAATTACAAACAGATGCAGAATCTTACCGAATACAACACCTGCCACGGATCCGATCAACGTCAGCAGGATATTTTCACGGAATACATATTCTGCTACTTCCGTATCATAGAATCCAAGTACTTTCAAAGTCGCAAGTTCTCTCTGGCGTTCTGTGATATTAATGCTGTTCAGATTATAAAGTACCACAAATGCCAGCATTCCGGCTGAGACGATCAGTACAATGATCACCAGATTCAGACTGGCCAGCATATCATCAAGCTGATCTCTGATATCAAGCAGGTATGAGATTGTCAGTACCTGATCTTTTGACAGGATCTTTTCTCCCGCCTTTTTCACCTGGTCCTCCGAATATCCGTTCTTCGCCCGGAACATGATACAATTATATTTCACCGTCTTTCCAGATACCTTCTTGTAATACTGCGGTGTAAAATAGATATAATGTCCCATGTAATTTTCACAGATATGCGCAATCTTTACAGTGACACTCTTCTCCGTTCCCTTCTTCACTTTGATGGTATCCCCTTCTTTTACATTCAGAAGTTTCGCCGTCTTTTCACTGACAATTACTCCATCACCGGTGAGTGAATACGATTCTTTCGTCTTCCTGTCATGAAAATCCACATACTTTTCTGCAATTTCTGGATTTCCTAATATGCACTGGTACACGCTGAGTTTTTTACCGCCTCCGGATGCGGTCACACTCCGCATATCTGCCTCCATATAACTCTGAATATCTGAATCTGTTTTCAGATACTCCTTTAACTCTTCTTTCTCTGTCTTTGTCACATCATCTTTATAGAATATATGTCCATCATACAGCTGAATCTCTTCATACTGAATATCTGCGATCTCATATACAGAATCCCTCACTCCATATCCGACCAGCATCAGCGCCATACAACCGCCGATTCCGAATACGGTCATAAAGAAACGCTTTTTATAACGCATCAGATTCCTGATCGTGGATTTCCATGTGAAACTCATACGTTTCCAGATGAATCCTATTCTTTCCAGAAATACTCTCCGCCCTTTTTTTGGTGTCGGCGGCCGCATCAGCACTGCCGGTTCCGCTGCAAGTTCCTTATAGCAGGATGCAAGTGTTGCTCCCATAGTACATACAATGGAGGCTGCAGATGCCATTACCGCATAACTCATGTGGTATGGTACGTATATCTTCGGAATATGCGGATACATGATCTCATATGCATAGATAATAATGTACGGAAGGATTTTCTCTCCCACCAGTACTCCAAGGACACTTCCTCCTGCCGTTGCAAGGAATGCATACCCCAGATATTTCGATGCAATGGAAAAATTCCCGTATCCCAAAGCCTTCATGGTTCCTATCTCTATTCTCTGTTCCTCTACCATACGTGTCATACCGGTCAGACTGATCAATGCCGCAACAAGGAAAAACATAACCGGAAATACTTTTCCGATCGCACGCATACGATCCGCATTTTCTCCGAATCCATCATATTCTATCAGTGTACTTCTATCATATACATACCATTTTGGATTCTTGATCTGACTGATCTGCTTACCGGCATCAGCAAGCTTTTTCTCGCCTTTTGCAATTTCTGCTTCCGATGTCTTCTTTCCGTCTTCATATTCTTTCCTGGCATCGGCAAGTTTTGCTTCATTTTCCGCAATTTCTGCCTCTCCTTTTTTCAGCGTCTGCTCCTGTGCTTCCAGTTCTGCTTTCCCTGCATCTAACTGTTTCTGCCCGGACTCTATACTTGCCACTGCACTGCTAAGCTTTGTTTCACTTGCATCCAGCTGCGCTTTTGCCTGATCCAGCTCTGCTTTTGCATTCGTAAGCTGCTGTTTTACAGCGTCCAGTTCGTTCTTCTTTGTCTGGTAATCCTGTTCTTTCGCATCCAGCGTCTGCTTTGTTTCCTGTGCCTGTGCTTCCAGCTCCCGGATCTTCTGCGTCAATTCCTGATCCTGTTCTGTTTCTCCGGATACCTGTGCTTTTAATGCTTCTATGTTCTTCAGAAGTGTCTGATATCCATCCCATCCCTGGTCAAGTTCTGCTCTGTATACGGCCAGCCCCTGTTCTCCTGTCTGGATCTGTTCCTGCGCTTCTGCATACTGTGCATCATAAGCTGCTTTTCCCTGTTCATACTGCTTTTTTCCCTGCTCCAGTTGTTGAAGACCATTTTGATATGTTTTCTTTGCCGCATCCAATTCCTGCTGCTTCGCCTGGATCTTCTTCCTCGCATCTTCCATCTGCGACTTCCCGCTTACGAGTGTTTCCTTTGCCTGTGAAATCTGCGTCTCTCCGTCTGTAATCTGCCTTTCCGCATCTGAAAGTTTCTGCTCTGATTCTGCTTTTCCGTCATCTAGCTTTTTCTGCGCCTTTTCAAGCTTTGTATTCGCTTTATCCAAAAGTTCTTCCTTACGGATCTTTCCTCTTTCTTCTGTGATTGCTTCCAACCGTTTTTTGACTGTCTTTACTTTCTGTTTATATGCACCGGTATATGCAGTCAGATCTTTTGCGTCCTGCACCTGCACATACATTTCCGTATATACATCCAGATGAAATGTTTTCTCCGGTACTACTACAAATCCGCTGACTATACCTGTCCCGATTGTTGTACTTCCGCGATTCAATGCTATGTAACACGGTGAATTCCCTTTTCCGACAACCTTTAGTTCATCCACCTTCAGGGTATCCGTCACCTTGTCATCCGTCCCGGACTTAAGCCTGATCGTCTCTCCGACTTTATACTTCATCTGATCATCTACCAGACATTCTCCCACTTTTTCCGGCATACGGCCTTCACTGACCGTAATCTTATTTATATCTTCCATCCGTGACATCACGTGGAGTACATATTGCTTCTTATTCTTTATATTCAGGAAATCTGCACTATAGGCTCCTTCTGCCTTTCCAACTCCTTTTACATTTCTGACTGCCTTCACATCATCTTCCGTAATTCCGAGTGTACTGACTGCCTTGATATCCATCAGGTCTGACTTATCAAAATACGCATCTCCGGTAATCTTCATAGATGGCTCGGATGCCCGGATGCCGGAAAAGAACGCTACTCCCAGCGCAACAATAAAAAGAATAGAAATAAAACGTCCGAAACTGCGGCGGATCTCCATGTAAAAATTCTTACGTGTTATCTTTTTTGCCATCTGCCGTCCCTGCCTTTTACCATTCTATGGTCTCAACCGGAACTGGTTGCGGATTCTGTATGATCTTATCCACCCGGCCGTTTTTAATCTTGATCACCCGGTCTGCCATTGGCGCAATTGCCGAATTATGTGTGATCAGAATCACCGTCATTCCACTGTTCCGGCAGGTATCCTGTAATAATTTCAAAATGGATTTTCCTGTATTATAATCCAGCGCACCGGTCGGTTCATCGCAGAGTAACAGCTTCGGATTCTTTGCCAGTGCTCTTGCGATCGACACTCTCTGCTGTTCCCCTCCCGACAGCTGCGCCGGAAAATTATCCAGTCTTTCTCCCAGTCCGACCTCTTCCAGAACTTCCTGTGCATCCATTGGATCCTTACATATCTGAAGAGCCAGTTCTACATTCTCCAGTGCTGTCAGATTCGGAATCAGGTTATAAAACTGAAAGACAAATCCGATATCATCTCTTCTGTATGCCGTCAACTGCTTCGTCGAATACGTTGCAATGTCCTGACCGTCAACCAGCACCTGTCCCGACGTAGCGGTGTCCATTCCCCCAAGAATATTCAGCACCGTTGTCTTTCCTGCACCACTGGGTCCGACTACAACTGCGAATTCCCCTTTCTTAATCTCAAAGTCGATTCCGGCTGCTGCCATGATCTCAACTTCCCCCATCTTATATATCTTCCTGACATCTTTTAAGGTCACAAATTCACTCATATACGTTTCCTCCGTGTGGGCATATTTGTATTATAATTATATCATCTTTTCTACTTTAATTGGAATTTAATTGGGATTTAATTTATTAACTGGGAAGCAGCCTCTCAGTCCTTGAAGGAAACAATAGATAAGGCTTCTTGTTCAGGTTCCATACCATAAGAAACACTAAGAGAGTCAGAATCACCTAAAAGCAAAGGAACTACGCTCAAACTCGGCGTTCGCCTCAAACACGTTCGCTTCGTTCCTTTAACGGTGCTTCTGACTCTCTAATTGTTTCTAACGGCATTCCACATTCACAATAATCCTTATCTATTGTTTCCTTCAAGTCGCGACTGGCAGCGGATATTAATAAATGAAATGCCCGGAAGTGTAACCCGGTGGAAGCCACTACGGTTACGCATTTGCCATTTCATTCGTAAGGCATTTGATACACACGGAATAAAACTTGGAAAGGCATTCCAGTGAATGTGGAAGAGGCGTTGGTAATTCTTAAGGGGTAAAATTCTGCGTTAGGTTTTCAAAATTTGACTGTCTGAGGCGTATGCCGAGTTTCAAATTTTGAAAGCCTGCTTTTAGCAGAATTTTGCCCCTTTAGAATTGACCCGCCGATGGAACCTGAACAGGAACGCCTTTCCAAGCTTTATTCCGGTTCGGTATCCACAGCCTTTCTGAATTAAATCCCAATTGCGCTACGGTAGTCAGCTTTCAATGAGTGGATCTAGCTCTGCCCTACAGCATCTCTATAAATGCCGCAATACGGGTATTCAGCTGTCCGATATCAGCCTGTGAGTAGTCTGTCTCTACATTGATATACGGGATTCCTTTCTTCTCATTTACAAATTTGCGGATAGAGAGTGACTCAACATTATATGTATGACAGGCCTGAAGTGTCATCTCTACAACTCCGTCTACCTTGAATTCATCGATCAGGCGGTCAAGGAGATCCAGTCTGTTTGGATTCGGTGTCATAACGGAACATCCGATATTCAGGTAACGTCTTGCCAGTGCATCATATACATCCGGATTCTCTTCGTCAACTAATTTATCGAAAGATTTTGCTCCGTTGCAATTCTCGAACGCTACTACAACTCCACCATTGTCTTCTACTGCACGGATCACTTTCTCAGTTGCTCCTCCGATCGGGCATCCGGTGATCAGAATACGAGGCATCTTATCAAGTCTCTTTCCTTCTTCATATTCTTTTTCAATCTTCTCTCTCATTGCTTCGATCTCTGCCGGAATTGCTTTACGGTCAAACTTGAATCCACTTCCGTATAATACTTTGAACAGGTCACCGCCTTTGATTGGTGCAGGGTCAAGTGTCATAACGTGATACAGCTCTTTCATAGCTTTTCTTACTTTATTTTCTTCTTTTACAGCCTCTAATACAGCTTCATCTGTAATCTCTACGTCGAATTTCTTTTCCAGATATTTTTTGAAACGGATCAGCTCACTCTTCCACAGCTGTAATGCCATCTCACTCTGTGTATTTGGCAGTTCCATCACAAATACATCTTTGAAATCTGACATATACTCATACATTTTCTTCTTTCCGTCACAGGTTGTCTCCC
The DNA here is from genome assembly GCF_025567265.1 of Dorea amylophila. Lineage (NCBI taxonomy): Bacteria > Bacillati > Bacillota > Clostridia > Lachnospirales > Lachnospiraceae > Dorea > Dorea amylophila. Next base: position 122,343 of record NZ_JAOQJW010000008.1, read on the forward strand.
CAACAACTACATCTGAGAAATAGAAAAATGGACATTTATCAGTCTTGGCAAATCCATAGCTTGATTTGATCAATGGACATAAGTTCTTTGGCAGGTCTTTCTCTGCATCTGGAATGGTCTCATCGGATACAGAACATAAGCCTACCGTAACTGCTCCCATTGCTCTTGCGATCTCTGCCGGGAAATAAGTACAATATGCTCCGACAACCGGAACTCCCTGATCCTTTAATCCTTTCATTGCCATAAATGATTTCTGACGCTGCTCGGCAAATTCTTCGAACACTTCCGGCAGTTCTTTAATTAACTCCATATTAAAATTCCTCCGTATTTTTCCTAATTTTTTGATAAATTTTTCATAAGACTATCATACCACTCACACTTCATTTTACCTAATAGGAAATATTAATAAATCGGTTCATTCTATCATTTTTATCTATAATCATCATTTGTTTTCTCTATGATAACGTACAAAGCTATATTATTTTTGATAATCCTCTGTATTTTCCATCCGGTAATCTGTTACAATATCGATAAATGCTACACGAACTATATAATGTCTTATGGAGGTTTTCGATATGAATCAAAAAATATATTTTGACAATGGCAGCACATCCTGGCCGAAAGCACCCCAAGTTGCCTCTTCTATGTCAGAACTTTTAGAATCCGGCGCCTTCAATATCAACCGGGGAAATTATGAAGGTGCGTATGAGCTGGAAAGTCTGGTGCTTCTCACACGTATGCAGCTCGCCAGACTTTTTCATGCACCGGATTCCAGACATGTCATATTCACACCGGGAATCACTTATTCCCTGAATTATCTGATCAAAGGTCTCCTGAGACCCGGAGATCACGTACTGGTCAGCAGCCTGGAACATAATGCCGTGATGCGTCCGCTCTGCCAGCTTGCTTCACAGGACATTCATTACACGATGATCCCTGCTGAAACAGATGGTACAACGCAACCGGAATCTGTCGAAGCACTGATCCGCCCGGAGACAAAAGCAGTCATCATGCTTCATGCTTCCAATGTATGCGGAACCATTCTGCCGATCCGGGAGATTGGTGATATCTGCCGGCGTCATCATCTGTTCTTTGCCGTAGACACTGCACAGAGTGCCGGTTCTGTCGATATCGATATGCAGGAATGTAATATTGATTTTCTTGCTTTTACCGGACACAAGGGTCTGCTTGGTCCCCAGGGTATCGGCGGCTTTCTGATATCGGAAGCACTGGATCATGAACTGACGCCTCTGATCGCAGGCGGAACCGGAAGCCAGTCGGATTCACTCCTTATGCCGGACTATCTCCCGGACAAGTACGAAAGCGGTACCATGAATCTTCCGGGTATCATCGGACTTCACGCTGCCCTGACTTATCTGGAAGAAGCAGGCATTCCGGCTATCCATCAGAAGAAAATGGAACTGACCGGATATTTTCTTAAAAGAATACAGGAAATCCCACAGGCACATATTGCGGGAAAACAGACGATTCAGGACCGGCTTGCTGTCGTCTCTCTTGATTTTCCGGAGTATGATAATGCCGAGATTGCATTTTCTCTGGAACAGGATTACGGGATCATGACAAGAGTCGGTCTTCATTGTGCTCCGATGGCACATCAGGCCCTGCATACCATGCCACATGGAACCATCCGTTTTGCCTTCAGCCACTTCAATACCACAGAAGAAATTGACTGCTGCATCGACGGGTTGCGAGAATTATTCTCAGTATAGAATTTACAAATATATCTTATCGAACTTGTGAATTATCTATAACCAATTCCTCCGGTATGCATTGCCCTGGTCTTCCAAACGTGTTACGGTTATTTTATCGATAACATCGGATCAATTACACTATAAGGAGGTATTTTAAAATGGCTGATTATCGTAAAATGTGGGAAGAACTTGGGATGGATGTAGACCTGCATGACCAGCTCTGCGCAGTACTGCCGCAGGCATTCGGGGATGTATTTTTATCACAGGAAAACCGTCCGGATTCTATGGACTATTATAATATGGTGGTTGCCGATATTCATGGTATCCGTCCTGCGGAACTGATCGAACATCAGAAAAAAGGCGGGAAAGTATTCGGTACATTCTGTGTATATGTACCGGATGAAATCGTATTCGCAGCAGATGCCATTGCTACCGGATTATGTGGCGGATCCCAGTTCTGGGTTCCTGGCGGAGAGAAAGTCCTGCCTGCCAATACCTGTCCACTGATCAAGGCATCTGTCGGTGCACGTCTTGACCGTACCTGTCCATTCTTCCGTATCGCAGATATGTTCATTGGGGAGACAACCTGCGATGGTAAGAAGAAAGCATGGGAGATTCTTTCTAAAGATGTACCGTTACATGTCATGGATCTTCCACAAATGAAGCGTGCCAAAGATATCCGGGCCTGGGCAGAAGAAATCGAGACATTTAAGAATGTCGTGGAAAAATTTACCGGAAATGAAGTAACTGCTGAAAAACTGGCAAAAAGCATTACATTAATTAATAATAAACGAAAAGCCCTGGAACGTCTTTACAACCTGCGCAAGAATGAGAATCTTCCGATCAGCGGATGTGATGTGCTCCTGATCTCTCAGATTGCATTCTATGATGATCCTGCGAGATTTACACAGATGACAAACAAGTTATGCGACGAGCTGGATCAGAGAGTGAAAGACGGTGTGAGTGTTGTCCCTGCCGGAACCAAACGTATCATGCTAACCGGAACTCCTCTTGCAATTCCGAACTGGAAGCTTCATAATATTGTAGAGACCAGCGGAGCAGCGATCGTCTGCGAAGAGATGTGTACCGGAACCAGATATTTCGAAAATCTTGTTGATGAAAGCAAGACAACCCTGGAAGACCAGTACATGGCTCTGGCCGAAAGATACATGAAGATCAATTGTGCATGCTTTACACCGAATGAAGGACGTATCGATGACATCTTACGTCTTGCAAAAGAATACAAAGTTGATGGTATCATTGATGTGAACCTTAAGTTCTGTAACCTGTATGATACCGAGGGATATTCCGTAGAGAAAGCAATGAAAGAAGCCGGAATCCCTGTTCTTGGAATCGAGACTGATTACACCGACAGCGATGCCGGACAGCTTCGTACCAGAATCAGTGCATTTATCGAAATGTTAGATAATAAATAAGTAACCGAGGTAACAGATCATGCAAAAGATACAGCATTATGTATTATTTCCCAACCATGACAACGGGATGCGTCTGTGTGGGATATTAAAAGAAGCCGGTATCAAGGCCACCATCGCTCCTACGCCGCGCGTAGCCAGTAAGTGCTGCGGCATCTCACTGCTCGTCAGAGAAGAGGATCTGGAAGCGATCCGGAAATTCATCGACGAGAATCATATTGAGATTTTGAAAATTGCCGCCATTGAACGGGATATTAATCCACGGCGGGACAGATATTGTTAAAAAATTAGTGTTAAGCGAGGAAAGAATTTATGAATTATATTGGAATTGATATCGGATCTACCGCATCCAAAGTTGCTGTAAAAGGAGATCACGATCTACATTTTGTACTGCCGACCGGATGGAGCAGTAAAGAAACCTGCCAGACGATCAAAGACCGTTTATTAGAAGATGGTATTGATGTGTTATCGGACGATTCGAAAGTTGTCGCAACCGGATATGGCCGTGTTGCCGTAGATTTTGCTGATCATGTTATCACAGAGATTACCTGCCATGCAAGAGGCGGCCGTGAGATGGCCGGTGATGAATGTGCAATTATCGACGTCGGCGGACAGGATACCAAGATCATCCTGGTGTCCGGCGGTATGGTACAGGACTTCCAGATGAATGATAAGTGTTCTGCCGGAACCGGTAAATTTCTGGAGATTATGGCAAACCGCTTAGGTGTTACCCTGCAGGAACTGTTTGATATGGCGGATAAAGGAACTGTTCTTCCGATCAGTTCCCTGTGTACGGTATTTGCCGAATCTGAGGTCATCAACTATATCGGTGAGGGACAGAAGCGGGAAGATATCGCAGCCGGTGTTGTAGATTCCGTTGCCAATAAGGTGGCACAGCTTGCCATGAAGAAAAACCTGCCGGAGAAAGTGATCCTGACTGGCGGACTCAGTAACAGCACCTACTTTACGAAGATTCTCTCACAGAAACTCGGACAGACTGTATCACCTACCGAACACGGAAGATATGCAGGTGCACTTGGTGCCGCACTCCTTGCAAGGGAAAAGAAAAAAAGATAATAAGAAATAATACAGAGCCGGATTTATAATTTCAGAAATCCGGTTCTGTTTTTTTTTCGTATACATAGATTGACATACCTTTTCTGCCTTTTTATAATGAACAACGGAGACGGTATCTGTCCCTGACAGAACCATACTCAGAACTGAATCACTGGAATCTCATAATTTTCAACAAAAATGAGCTTATATTTTCAGGAAATAAGACTCAGGACCAGATATATTCTGGCTGAATTTTTTTCCTTAAAAGGAAAGGATATATGAGATGACACTTGAATTATTAAAAGGAAAGATCCACCGCGCTACTGTCGTTCAGGCAGAACTTGATTATGTAGGAAGCATTACGGTGGATGAAGCATTACTGGAGGCTGCTGGAATTCTCGAATATGAGAAAGTCCAGATCGTTGATGTAAACAACGGAAGCCGTTTCGAAACGTACACCATCAGCGGACAGCGTGGAAGTGGAATGATCTGCTTAAACGGAGCTGCTGCAAGATGTGTCAGTACCGGAGATAAGATCATCATCATGGCTTACGGACAGTATACGCCAGATGAAGCAAAAGAACACAAACCTACGGTTGTATTCGTAGATGAGGAGAACAAGGTAAGCCGCGTGACCAATTATGAACGTCACGGACTGTTAAAAGACATGGAATAAAAAGATACTCAATTATCACAACATATTTTATTACATGCAATCACCTGAGATCACAGTGTATTCAGAAGAGAACTCTCCGAATTATAACGAATAAAGGAGAATACCAATGCAGGTAACTAACACAATTGAAAAAACAAGAGAACTCGTAAATAACTGGAAAAAAGAAGGTAAGACCATCGGTCTTGTCCCTACTATGGGATATCTCCATGAGGGACATGCCAGTCTGATCCGTCGCTGCCGCGAGGAAAATGATATCGTTGTTGTATCTGATTTCGTCAATCCGACACAGTTTGGACCGAATGAAGATCTGGAAGCTTATCCAAGAGACTTTGACCGCGACAGTGCACTTTGTGAAAGCATCGGAGCAGATCTGATCTTCTGTCCGTCACCGGCAGAAATGTATCATGATCCACACGCATTTGTCAGTATCGATACTTTATCTGATACGCTGTGCGGTAAGACGCGTCCGATCCATTTCAAAGGGGTGTGTACCGTTGTATCAAAGTTATTTAACATCGTAAAACCAAACCGTGCTTACTTTGGACAGAAAGATGCACAGCAGCTTGCTATCATCCGCAAAATGGTTCTGGATCTGAACTTTGATATCCAGATTGTCGGATGCCCGATCGTACGTGAAGAAGACGGACTTGCCAAATCTTCCCGTAATACATACTTAAGCTGCGAAGAACGCAAAGCTGCCCTCTGCCTTTCAAAAGCTGTAAAGAAAGGTCAGGAACTGATCCGAAATGGTATTGCCGCATCTGAAGTATTAGAACCGATGTGTGAGATCATAAACGGTGAACCGCTGGCACGTATCGATTACGTATCCATGGTCGATGCACTCAGCATGCAGCCTGTTGACTCTGTAAATGCTGACGTCCTGGTTGCTATGGCAGTTTATATCGGAAAGACCCGACTCATCGACAATTTCAGTTACGAGGTATAATATATGGAGCAGATAACAAAGGTATTATCACGGATCAGCTCTGTTCTTACCAAATATATTGGAATGATCATTATCTGCTTTTCTGTCATTGCCTTCTTCTGGCGTGATGGATTTGCATGGACTACAAACTATACTTCGATCTTTCTCGGCGTTGCCATGTTCGGCATGGGACTGACGATTCATATCGGAGATTTTAAAGTGGTATTTACCAGACCCAAAGAGATCATTATCGGATTTGCCGCACAATATACGATTATGCCGCTGATCGCATGGGGACTCTCGGTCCTCCTTCATCTGCCAACGGATATCGCACTTGGTGTCATCCTGGTCGGATGCTGCCCTGGCGGAACTGCCAGCAATGTGATCACTTATATCGCAGGTGGTGATGTTGCACTTTCTGTCGGTATGACGATCACTTCAACTCTGGCAGCACCGGTTATGACACCTCTTCTGGTATATTTACTTGCCGGTGCATGGGTTCAGGTATCTTTTCCGGGAATGGTAATCTCGGTTGTAAAGGTCGTACTGATCCCGGTTCTTCTGGGTATCCTTCTCCGCAAACTGATCGGCAGACATATTGAGAAATTATCCGGCATCCTTCCGCTGATCTCCGTTGTATCCATCGTCATGATCATCAGCGGAATCGTCGCAGTAAATGCGGAAAAAATCATGACATCCGGATTCCTCGTACTCTGTATCGTTATCTTACATAATCTTGCAGGTATGGGACTTGGATTACTTGCCGGACGCATCTTCCATGTGGAATATGACAAAGCAACTGCCCTTGCGATTGAAGTCGGTATGCAGAACAGCGGTCTTGCTATCACACTCGCCACCGCAAACTTTGCTGCAAACCCATTTGCCACACTGCCTGGAGCAATCTTCAGTGTATGGCACAATATTTCAGGCTCTTTATTCGCAAGTCTCCGGCGCAGCGGAAGGTATAAGATAAAGGAACAAATAGCCAAAGCAGAGCATGTAATTTAATATATACAGCAAAAACCTCCTGTGAATGGAACATATCTAATTCCATCCACAGGAGGTTTTTTATGCCTCTTTACATTACCAACGTACCAATCAGATGCACGATAAATGCTGCGATCCACGCAACCATACATTGTCCCAGCACCACATATGCCGCCCATTTTGCGCCAAGTTCTCTCTTGATCGATGCAATAGCCGCAACACATGGTGTATACAACAGACAGAAGACCAAAAGGCTTGCTGCTGCCACCGGCGTAATTGCTCCCGTCAGTTCTGCCGTACTTCCAAAGAGTACCGAAAGCGTAGATACCACACTTTCCTTTGCCATAAATCCTGTGATCAGTGCAGTAGAAATCTTCCAGTTTCCGAAACCAAGCGGAAGGAATACCGGTGCAATGATTCCTGCCACAACTGCCAGGATACTGTCCTTGGAATCTGCTACCACATTCATGTGTAAGTTAAATGTCTGCAGGAACCAGATGATAATTGTTGCAAAGAAGATTACGGTAAATGCTCTCTGCAAAAAGTCCTTTGCTTTTTCCCACAGAAGCTGCCCTACATTCTTTGCTCCCGGCATACGGTAATTCGGAAGTTCCATGACAAACGGTACGGCCTCACCTTTGAACATCGTTCCTCTTAAAAGCAGCGCCATCAGTATTCCCATCAGTATTCCACCAAAATATAACGCTACCATCACTACTGCTCCTTGTTTTGGGAAAAATGCCGCCGTAAAAAATGCATAAATCGGGAGTTTCGCCGAGCAGCTCATAAATGGTGTCAGAAGGATCGTCATCTTACGGTCTCTCTCCGAAGGCAGTGTCCTGCTCGCCATAACACCGGGAACCGTACATCCGAATCCTACCAGCATCGGTACGATACTCCGTCCGGAAAGTCCGATCTTACGGAGTAATTTATCCATCACAAATGCAACTCTTGCCATATATCCGCTGTCTTCCAGAATGGACAGGAAAAAGAATAAGGTAACGATAACCGGAAGGAAACTTAACACACTTCCCACACCGTTAAAGATTCCATCGATTACCAGCGAATGAATAACGGAATTGACATTCCAGGATGTCAACGCACCATCTACCAGATTCGTAAGTGCAGAGATTCCCATATCCAGCAGATTCGACAACGCAGCTCCGATCACATTAAATGTCAGCCAGAATACAGCCGCCATAATTGCAACAAAGCATGGAATAGCTGTATATTTTCCCGTCAGGATCTTATCCATCTTCGCACTTCGCAGATGTTCCTTGCTTTCTTTCGGCTTCACAACCGTAGCATCACAGATCTTCTCAATAAATGTAAAACGCATATCTGCAATTGCTGCGGACCGGTCAAGTCCACGTTCCTGTTCCATCTGCTTTACAATATGCTCCAGGAGCTGTTTTTCATTCTCATCCAGCTTGAGCTGTTCCAGGATCAGTTCATCCCCTTCTGCCAGTTTGCATGCCGCAAATCTTACCGGAATGTCTGCCTTCTTTGCATGATCCTCGATCAGATGCATGATCCCGTGCAGGCATCTGTGTACTGCTCCGCCATGGTCATCTGCATCACAGAAATCCTGTCTCCCCGGACTTTCCTGATATTTTGCCACATGCACGGCATGCTCGATCAGTTCGCCAATTCCTTCATTCTTCGCAGCCGAGATTGGAATAACCGGTATTCCAAGTTCCTGCTCCATCTCATTTACCAGGATCGAACCGCCGTTGTCCCGCACCTCATCCATCATATTCAGTGCCAGAACCATAGGAATATCCAGCTCCATCAGCTGCATGGTCAGATACAGGTTCCGCTCAATATTGGTTGCATCCACGATATTGATGATTCCCTTTGGATGCTCATTTAACACAAAGTTCCTGGTCACGATCTCTTCACTGGAATACGGCGACATAGAGTAGATTCCCGGCAGATCTGTCACCAGGGTATCACTGTGTTCCTTGATCACTCCATCTTTACGGTCAACTGTCACTCCCGGGAAATTTCCCACATGCTGATTAGAGCCGGTCAGCTGGTTGAACAGTGTCGTCTTTCCGCAATTCTGATTTCCTGCCAGTGCAAATGTCAGTGTTGTTCCATCCGGCAGTGGATTCTCATCTGCTTTTTCATGATATTTTCCACCTTCTCCAAGTCCCGGATGATCAATCTTCTCTTTCGGAATCTGATTCTTAATCTTAATCTCATCACGGACATCTGTAATCTCTATCTTTTCCGCATCTGCAAGCCTGAGTGTCAGTTCATAACTATGGATACGAAGTTCCACCGGATCACCCATTGGTGCGTATTTTACCATGGTAACGTCTGCCCCCGGAATAAGCCCCATATCCAGAAAATGCTGTCTCAATGCACCTTCTCCACCTACGACTGTCAATGTTGCACTTTTGCCGATTGGTAATTCTTTTAATGTCATCGTCTGTACTTCCTTCCAAATTTATCTACAGGCAGTGGTATTATTTTCACTGTTACTGATAATTTTTCTCAACTCGTAAGGTTAGTATAGACTTATCGATAATTTTTGTCAATAACCACGGGGACAGGAAATTTGGCTTTTTATCTGTCCCTCATGGATCTTTCTGATGCTAGTTACCTCGTTTTTCTAACATTGACAAATATGAATCCCTTACTGTCTCTGTCTTTTCGCATCCCAACATTCTCATTAGCTCATATATCATATCCAATCCACCTGCTCGTTCTTCTTCTTTTGCAACAATTATTTCCAATTCCAAAAAGTTGCCCAGATTCTCTACCTTATCTGCAGCCGCTGTCATATGATCTTTTATATAATAACCTCTTGTCTTCTTCACTCTGCAAGATGCTGGATAAAATTCAAGTTCTTTAAGAATGTCTTCCATCTTTTCCGGCTCATAGATATCAATCTCTGTTTCTTTCCTGGTCATGGATACCTGGTCTAATTTCGGTCCTTTGCAGTTGAGCTGTGCTTTTACTTCTCCCGTATCCAGATTCTCCATCTTACGGATGCGCAGTGCCTTGTCCTTCTTCCGCATATCATAGTGATCGCTGATAAAATAAGTATCCGTCTCCACAACGGTTTTCTGATATATGAACCCTGTTTCAAGCAATTTTTGCTTTATCTTTTCTATATTTTCAATGGGTATTTTTACCTCTACTTCTATCATCTTTTTAATGCCTCCGATGATTCTGTTTTCCGCGCTTAGACGATTTCCAGAAATACATCCACTTCCCCGCCACAGACCATACCTTCTTCTGCGGCTTCATTTCCGGTCATGTCTACATGGCAGATCCTTGCCTGTTCTCCCTCTCCTGCTGCCATAAGTCTGGCAATCTGGATGACTCTTGCTTCCATACATCCGCCGCCGATCGTCCCAACGCAGCGGCCATCTCTGTATATCAGCATTTTGGTTCCCAGCCCCTGTGGTGCGGAACCATGTCTGGTAATGATCGTTGCCATTATCTTCTTTTCCGGATACGGTTCCTGAGCAGTCAGCGCACGCATAATTTCTTTGGAATATCCATAAGTCCGTTTCTTCCTGTTCTTTACTTCAATAATCTCTGCAATAATTGCCACTCCGATCTCTGCCGGTGTCTGCGCTCCGATATCCAGACCGATCGGTGTATACACTGCATCCAGCACCTCCTGATCCACGCCTTTTTCCGCCAGACTTTGTTTTACCAGTGCTGTTCTTCTGCGGCTTCCGATCATACCGATATAGGCATGCTCTTTTGCGGCTATTTTCTCCAGACAGATTTGGTCATACCGGTGTCCTCTCGTCAGGATCACAAAATACGTATCCGCACTTCCCTGTATCTTGTCCAGTGCTTCTTCGAATGGTTCGCAGATAACCTGTGACGCCCCGGCCAGTCTTGCATGATCCGCATACATCGGACGATCTTCCAGTACAATTACCTCACAGTCCATCATCACTGCCATTTTAATCACCGGAATCGACACATGACCGGCACCACAGATCACAATCTGTTTTTCCTGCCCCAATGTATCGCAAAATACTTTCTCATTTCCAATATAGGTGATTCCACTTTCTGTAATATTCTTTATCTCATCTGTATATCCATGAAAATAACCATTTTTCCTGCTTTCCCAGACAATTTTTCCATCTATGACCAGTGCCTTTTCAGAAATGCATCTGCCTCCCAGCAAAGTAAGCACCCTGCGTTCGGCCTGTCCTTCACTTTCCTGAATTGCTTCCATTAATTCCGTCATTCTACTTTCCATAATAGTTTCCTTTCCCACTATCTTTCTTCTGCATTCTATTGTAAAATTGAATGTACAATAAGTCAATGAACGGAAATGTTCTGAAAGGAGGGATTTTATGAATCCCACAAAAGAATTCAGAGATTATCTAATCTCGCAGGGTGCTGCTTTGGTCGGAATTGGGGATCTGACCGCAGTTCCATCTTCTGACTACCCGGTCGGTATTGCAGTCGCAATCCCGTTACCGAAACACGTCATCAAAGGCCTTCAGCTTGCTCCAACAAGAGAATACTACGAACTTTACAATTCTTTGAGCGACAAACTGAACACCATCGTAACTGCCGGTGCGAAATACCTGACTGACAAAGGCTATCATGCTTATGCCCGGACGACAGACCAGAAAATGACAGATTCAGATAACTGTATTCCATTGTCACATCAAACGATTGCCACCCGAGCCGGTCTTGGCTGGATCGGTAAAAACAACCGGCTGGTAACACCACAATATGGTTCTGCCGTAAGGCTTTCTTCTCTTCTGACCGATGCCCCGCTGACCTGCGATACCCCGGTCACACACTCCCAGTGCGGTGCCTGCCATGCCTGTGTCAGATCTTGCCCGGCACATGCCCTGAAAAATACTTTGTGGCGTCCCGGCATATCTTGCGAAAATATCATAGCCATCTCCACGTGTCATAAGAAATGTCGTGAGATCATGCAAAAAAGCACGGGGATTGATGCAGATCTGTGTGGAAAATGCTTTGCAGTCTGCACTTATACGAGGCAGTATTTGAAGCAGTGCCGGGATGTGTAAGATGTGTTGTTTTGGGATTTAATTTATTAACTGGGGAAGCGGCCTCTCAGTCCTTGAAGGAAATGTTAATAAATTTTAAAAAATGACTGATACCAAGCGTATCAGTCATTTTTTAGCTTTTCTATCTCCATTGCCAACAGAATTCCTTCACATTCCATTCCGTCTTTTTCATCCATATCCAACAGTTCATTAATCCGTGCAATTCTTGGCAACAATGTATTCCGGTGAATCCTAAGTCTTGCGGCCGTCTGTGCAACATTTCGTTTCATCCGGAGATACCAGTACAATGTCTCATAAAGTTCTTTTCCTGTTTTCCGGTCCTCTTCTTTCAGAATTTCTAACTCTTCCATATATACTTTTTCCTGTCCCAGATGTTCACTGATACAGTCGATTGCAAGTTCATGGTAATAATTCTCTACAAGTATTACCGATTCTTTCTGTTTCTGCCTTGAAGCTATATTCATCACCTGCCACTGAAGCTGCCTGTTCTCTTCTTTTTTCTCACAGTCTGGAAATCCATTTCCAATTATCACTTTTCCATCTGCATCTGCCATAGATTTCCGGCATATATCAATTACACAGTTTCGGGCTTCTTTTCCTTCCATTCCTGACAGGAATAATTCGTTATCCTGCATCTGCCGCAATTTCAGTCCTGCTATTATTTTTTTCTCTCCGATCTGTTTTGCAAGCTCCTGTCCGATATGTATAAGGTCTTTTGCTTCTTCTGCCATAATCCACATATAATCCGGAATTTCTCTTTCTTCTGTCTCACGGCTATTGTCTCTCATATGATAACTTTTTGCCAAAAGCTCCAACAGTTCTTCTACATTTTCCTTACTGACATCATCCGGAACAACTGCCATTACAACACCATTCTTCTCTGACAGCTTATATTCCATCCTTTTATTGTTTTCCTGCTCTGCTTCTTCCCTGCTGATCCCGATCCAATCTTCTACCTCTTGTTCACCGGCCTTTATGCCTACCGGAATATGCGTATATTTCCATATCTCTTCCAGAATTTCCTTTCCTGACTTTTGCTCCGTTAGTCCCGTCAGTACAATCTTATAACAATAATTGATATCTATACGTTTTTCTGTCTCCGTCTGGATCATTTCCAAAAATGCTGTCAGTCTGGTAGCAATCTGCCCCTGATCTGCAGTAGAATAATCCGTATCAATGGCAATATATGGCAGATGTTTCTCTTCTGTTACAAATTTTCTGATATAAACAGACTCCGCCCCTGTTGCATGACATCCGGTCAGTATCATCTCTACCACTCCGTCTACATGATATTCCTCTATGATCTCACCGATCAGATCGATCCGGTTATCGTTCGGCGTCATGATCGAACATCCTGTTGACAGATATTTTCTGGCAATAGCCTCGTAAATGTCTTCACAGTCTTCCTCCACTGGACTCCCCAGTGTCCGCACACCACTGCAGTTTTCAATTGCCACAACAACTCCGCCATTATCTTCTATCGCACGGATCACTTTCAGGCTGTCCCCGCCGATCGGGCACCCTGTCACCAGTATTCTCGGCCGCTTTTCCAGATGCTTTCCCTGTCTGTATTCTGTCATGATCTTATCGATCACTTCTTTCACCACGCCTGGAGTCGTCGCAAAATCGAACCTGTATTTGCTTCCCTGGACCATCTTCTGGATATCCTCCCCCCTTACCGGTACCGGATCCATTTTCATCACTTCGCAGAGATTTTTCAAAGAGGTACGGATCTGGTTATTCAAATGTACGGCATCACGGATCATCTCTTCTGTAATTACCATATGAAAGAACTCTTCCAGATATTCTTTCGTCCGGATGATCTCACTCTTCCAGAAAGCAAGTCCTCTTTCAGACTGACTGTTCGGAAGTTCCATTACATGAACAGGTTTGAACTCTGCCATCAGCTCATACATCTTCTTTTTTCCGTCACAGGTCGTCTCTCCGATCACAAGATCAGCAAAATGAAAAAACGGACATCTGTCACTGATTGCAAATCCATAACTGGATTTTACCAGCGGACACATACTTTTCGGCAGATCGCGTTCCGCAGCCGTGATCGTCTCATTGGAAAAAGAGCAAAGACCTACCGGGATTGCTCCCGCTGCCATTGCAAGTTCTGTCGGGAAATAAGCACAATACATCCCTATAACCGGAATTCCCTTATCCTTATATTCTTTTATTTCCAAAAATGCTTCTCTCTTTTTTTCTCCAAACTCTTCAAATATCTCTGGTAAATCCTGCACCAGTTTCATATATGCTCTCCTTACTTCTGCCTTTTCTCATCTTGTCTCGATATATCATACATCATCATAAATGCCAGCAGTTCCCTTGCTGTTTCGTTATCATTGATATCAGCTTCTATACATTCCCTGATCTGCTTTAACCGGTAGACCAATGTATTTCTGTGAATATGAAGGCTGTCTGCTGCCATTGTTACATTATTTTCATTCAGCAAATATACCTTTAATGTATAGTAGAGCTGCGTATTATTCTCTCGGTCTTCCTGAAGCAGCCGTAACAATCGGTAATCACTTAATCCCGCTTCTTTAAAGAGCGGTGTTGTATATGTGTAAAGTCCCTGTACCGACCATTCCTTTTCCCGTTTCATAACCGGGTCATTTTCCAGTCCGTTTACCATAGACATACGTTTTAACAACTCGTACTTTGTAACACATCTGTCTAATTTCCCAAATGGTTCACTGATGCTGCATCCAATCTTTTTTTCCATGATCTTCTGGTAAATTTCTTCCGTATTTTTCGCTCTTAATCCATAAAATAATATCTGGATCCTGTCTGTCTCTTCGCAGATACAATATCTGTCCCATATTTCTTTTATCCACAATACATTCTTTTCCTGAATATCCTTTTTTAACATTAATACTTCTATGCATTGTCCTGTCCATATTTTTTCTGTCTGCTGGATCCCATCTGCTTTCCCGTGAAACAGACTCCAGGCAAGTATGGCTTCGCGCATCGGTTGTAAAATCATCGTCTCTTTTACCACATCTTCAAACTGATGCCTTACTGCCTGTCCGATCACACTTCCCAATTCTTCAAAAAACCGCCGGGACTCCTCTTCACTATATAGAATAACTACATATCCAGCTAACCTTCCCATTGTTTCAACAGGTTGAAGTACAAGCTGATGTTCTTTCGTATCAGCTTCCTGGCAGAATTTCTTATAGTCTGAAAATGTCACATGCTTCCATCTGATGGATTCGCTGCCATCCTGTTCACAGGTATGCGAATATGCCAGGATTTTTCCTGTCCCTGACACAAATATTACTTTCGCACCTGTATATTCATTTATCTTTTCTGCAATACTTTTTAATACTGGTTTTTCCAGCATTGCTTCAAAAATTATTTTATAACAGACTTCAATCTCGTACATATCTTTTTCACTCCATATACAGATATTTTCTCGTAGAAAATTATTTCTGTCAAATAGAAAATCATATGCCGTGATTTCGTCTTATTGATAATTTCTATAACTATTTTCTCACTAAATTCGCAATCAGTGCATTGACACCAATCTCTACATTCTCTTTTGATGTCGCGAGATTCATTCTTATAAATGCAGCAAACCGTTCTCCGCCGAACCAGTCACCGAAATCAACAGCCAAGCGGCATTTCTTCTGGATTACTTCTTTCATCTCATCTGCTCTTACATATGCTTCAAGATTAATCCAGCACAGATATGTTCCTTCCAATGGAGTTACAACTGCCTCTGGAAGTTTTTCTGCAAGTTCTGCTTTCAGGTACTGATAATTCTCTTCAATCTGATCCAATACCAGTGTCAGCCATTCATTGCCTCCTGCATATGCAGCCTGAGCTGCAACATAACCAAAAGCATTTCCTCCCAGTACTCTGTTGCCTTTTACATAAGCATCCCACTTTTCCTGAAGTTTTTCATCCGGAATGATCACCATAGAATTCTGTGCACCCGCAATATTGAATGTCTTCGATGCAGCCATGATCGATACCATAATATCATCATACTCTCCGGTTGACAAAGATGGGATATGCTTATTCTCTCCAAATACCAGATCCTGATGGATCTCATCTGATATAATATACACCTGATGCGCTCTGCAGATTTCAAAAAGCCGCTTTAACTCTTCTTTTTTCCATACTCTTCCCGCCGGATTATGTGGTGAACACAAAATAAATAATTTCACCTGATGATCTGTGATCTTTTTCTCGAAATCATCGAAATCAATCGAGTATTCTCCATTCTCGTTCTTAAGATCGGAACAGATTAAATTTCTGTGATTGTTCTTTACTGCGTCTAAAAACGGATAGTATACCGGTGTATTTACAATTACCGCATCATTTTCTTCTGTCAGAATCTGCAACAGCCAGTGGAATCCTGCTACAACTCCCGGTGAAAACCGGATCCATTCTTTTTTCACTTCATATCCGTGATGCTCCCTCTCCCAGTCAATGAATGCCTGATAATAAGCATCCGGAATCTTATAATACCCATACACTCCGGATTCCACATATTCCCTAAGTGCGCTGACTACACACTCCGGTACACGAAAGTCCATATCTGCCACCCACATTGCATGAAGTCCTTCTTCTCCGAACATTTTCTGCTGTCCGTCCCATTTATTACAGTTTGTATTTCTTCGATCTACATAAACCAGCTTTTCCATTCTGATACCTCTCCTGTTCTTTTTAATTTTCCTTCAGTTCTCCCATACAGCCGTGAATCGCAATATTGGCAAATGCGGCAGCCGCTCCTGCCAGTACCGTATCATCAAACTGATATTCCGGACTGTGCAGACCCGGAATTGCTTCTTTCTCTTCCGGTTTAATTCCAATAAACATATAGACCGCCGGAACACGACAGCTATATTCTGCAAAATTTTCTCCGCCAAGATTATCTTCTTCTATAATATAAACATTTTCCTTTCCAAGTACATCGGCTACTGACTTTTTCACTCCGTTTAATAATTCCGGAGCGTTCTTTACACTTCCCCCGTGAATCCTGATATCTGCCTGATAAGAAGTTCCGTATACCTGGCAGATTCCTTTTATCTCTTTTTCCAGTTCTGTTTTCATTTTTTCCAGAACTTCTCTTTTTACGGCTCTCATCGTTCCGCCAAATACGCAGTCCTGCGGAATGATATTTCTGACATTCACATTCCCTGCCTGCATATAAGTAACTGACATGATCTTAGGCTCTGTTCCACCGATCGTACGTGTCAGTATTGCCGGAATATGCTGGTAAATCTCATTCGCTGCCGCAATCGGATCAATCGTCTGCTCCGGCCATGATGCATGCCCCTTCTTTCCGATAATTCTGACTTTAAAATCTCCCACACAGCCAAATGCATAGCGTCTCACGATTCCGATCTTACCACTCTCTACAGACGGCCATCCATGTGCGGCAAATGCCATATCCATCTTCGGATCTTCCAGTACTTTATCTTCTTCTATCATCGTATCCGCGCCAAGTCCGACTTCTTCCCCCGGCTGAAATGCGAATCTTATGCATCCACCGAATTCATCTGTCAACTGTGCCAGAATCTTTGCCGCACCGATCAGCCATGTCGCATGTCCGTCGTGTCCGCATGCATGCATACGTCCGTCATGCCTGGACTTGTAAGTGCTTTCCACTTTTTCTTCCAGTGGAAGCGCATCTATATCCGCCCGCAGCAAAACATTTTTCCCATTCTCTTTCTTCCCCTTAAGTTCTGCGATCAGACCATACCCACCGGCAGCATGTTCTCTTATCTTAAGCCCCGGGATCTTATGTAATTCACGGCTGATGATCTCGTGTGTCTTTGGAAGGTCGATTCCAAGTTCCGGATACTGATGCAGTTCTCTTCTGATGCGGATCAGTTCCGGTTCTGTCTCTTTTGCAATTTGTCTTATCTTATCATTTATATTACTCATTGTACCAACTCCTCAAAAAAGGCCTGCACAAACCCTGTGCAGACCTTTCAGCCATTCTATTTCCGATTAACAAAATTCAGGAACTGCTGAAGTCTTTGATTCTCTGGATGATCGATGATTTCTTCCGGTCTTCCATCGGCTGCAATTCTTCCTCCGTCCATGAACAGGATTCTGCTTGCTACTTCTCTTGCAAATCCAATCTCATGCGTAACCAAAATCATTGTCGTTCCTTCTTCGGCAAGAGATTTAATCGTATTCAGTACTTCTCCTACCAGTTCCGGATCCAATGCCGATGTCGGCTCATCAAATAATACCACATTCGGATTTACTGCAAGTGCTCTTGCAATTCCAACTCTCTGCTGTTGCCCTCCGGACAGTTTCGATGGGTAAAAGTCCTTTCTTTCACTCATTCCTACCTTATCCAGCAGTTCTAACGCAATTTTTTCCGCCTCTGCCTTTGACTTTTTTTGTACAACGGTCAGCGCTTCCATTACATTTTCTAATGCAGTCTTATTCTTGAAAAGATTATATCCCTGAAATACCATGGAAGAATGTTTTCTCAATTCTATTACATCCTTCTTTGTATGGTTCTGTGCATCTACCGTTACATCACCAATTGTTATTTTTCCCTTTGTCGGTACTGTCAGGTAATTCAGACATCTGAGTAATGTAGATTTACCAGTTCCCGAAGGTCCTAAAATTGCAATCACTTCATTCTTATTGATTGTCAGATTGATATCTTCTAATACTTTTGTATTTTCATCAAATTCTTTATATAAATGTTCAACCTTAACCAACTGTGTTTCTGTTCCCATACGTTTTAATCTTCCTGACTTTTCTTATTTCTGGATTAATTTTGTCATATCAGCATACATCCATTTTTCAGTAATCTTTGCTACTGTTCCGTCATCTAACATATCCTGGATTACATCATCTAATTCTTTTGTCAGTTTATCTCCGTCATCTGTTTTTTGGAGGAAATAAGCTACATTATTTGCCAGAAGCTGTTCATCAAAGAAACGGAATTTTGCATCTGTATTGTTATGTGTAAATGCGTTTACATTTGTTGTTGTATTCGCATATGCATCAATTCTTCCAAGTTTCAGATCGTTCATACCTACAGCACTGTCTTCATAAAGTTTTACTGTAAATCCTTTTTCTTTCGCCATGTCTTCGATGATTGTCTGTGCAGCCTGTCCGTTTGTACATCCTACAGTCTTTCCTTTTAAATCATCAGATGTCTTGTAATCAGAATCATCATTTACGATAATGCACTGTGAATCTCCGTAGTATGGGATTGTTGCATTATATTTGTCTGTTCTTTCTTCTTTTACTGCAAGGCAGTTTGCAACTACATCAGCACGTCCTGTATCCAGTTCTCCCCACATAGCATCGAAAGAAGCCTGTTTTACTTCTACTTCCCATCCGGTACGTTTTTCAATTTCATCCCACATCTCTGCGTCGATACCTGTCCATTTTCCATCATCAGAAATAAGGCTGTATGGTTCTCCTGTTCCAGATGTAACAACTGTTACTTTCTTTCCGGAATCTTTTTTGTCATCACTCTTAGACTCTGAACTTGCTTTTTTATCTGAATCATCAGATTTGGCATTGCTTCCGCATCCTGCAACAGTTCCTACTGTCATCATAGTTACTAATAAAGCAGCTAATACACGTTTTTTCATAATACTTAATCTCCTCTTTTTCACATAAATGATAATGTATCTATCTTAATGGGGTTGTTCCATTTAAGATCTTGTCTTAATACATATTTGCACATTTCTTTTCTAATAATTTGTGTAAGATTCCAAGCACAAATATAATCAGCCAGTACACCAGCATAACGGCAGCATAAATTTCAAAATATCTGAACGTTCTGGCTCCCTCAATCTTGGCAGCTCCCATGATATCCGGTACACCAAGCATAAATGCAAGCGAAGTCATTTTGATCAGGTTAATGATGTCGTTAAAAAGCGGCGGTAATGCCACACGTACAGCCTGTGGAATTACGATTCTCGTAACCAGCTGAAAATTCGTCATTCCCAGTGAATATGCAGCTTCTTTCTGTCCTTCATCAACGGATAATAATGCTCCTCTGATACTTTCTGACATAAAAGCTCCCATATTAAAACTCATAACTACCGCTACAGCGATAAGTGGTGTCATATTTCTCACAAATGCACTGTATAATGCAATTCCATAATAGAAGAAATACAACTGTGCTACGACCGGTGTACCTCGCATAATGGATACATACACTCTTGTCAGCTGATACAATACCGGAATTTTGTAATAACCGATGATTGCAATAATGACTCCCACGATCAGTGCAAATATTGTCGCAGCTATCGTTAATTCAAATGTAATATTAACTTTACTTGCAATAATCGGCAGGACTTCCAAAAAATAACTTACTTTAAACATTTCACCTACTCCAGACCTGTTATTTCTATTCCTAACAAGTTAACATTTTAACATCTTCAAATTATTTTTCATCGTCATTGTCCTACAAAGCATTTGTTAATTTTTGTATCTTTTGCACATATTCTATAAGTATTATTATTTATAGAAGTTTTCTATATATTTTTCTTTAAGTAAATGTTTTCTTATGATTGTTGTGTATTCCTTCTTATTCTATATGATACTCCCTTAGTTTTTTCCTGCGTTCTTCATAATCCGGCATATACTTCTCTACCACATTCCAAAATGCATTCGAATGGTTCATCTCTTTTCTGTGTGCCAATTCATGCACCACTACATAATCAACCAGTTCTTTTGGCACAAATAACAATCGATTATTAAAATTCAGATTTCCATTGCTGCTACAGCTTCCCCATCGTGTTTTCTGATTACGCATAGATATCCTTCCATATGTAACACCCATTATTTTTGCATAATATTCAACTTGCCCTTCTATATACTGTCTGATCTTCGCTTTTCCTTCTTTTGTCTCGATCGGTGGAAGACCTGACATATCATCCCGATTGTTTCCAGCCAGACTCCATTCCTGCCGCTTTCTTATAATCCATGCTTCATGTTCCCGGATAAATCTTTCTATAATCTCTCTTGGTGCCCGCATTGGAACTCTTGCATTTACTGTACCATCATATTTCACTTCTAACCCCAGTGTCTTCCTTTTTGATCGTATAATCGGAATCTCTATTGTTTCATTATCTGTTTGTAAAATGTATTTCATATTATTTATCCTTCTCATTCATTATAAAGTACTCTCTTATAACATAAAAAGACAGAAATCAAATCGATTTCTGTCTTTAACTCCCCGAGTTGGGTTCGAACCAACGACCCTTCGGTTAACAGCCGAATGCTCTACCACTGAGCTATCGAGGAATACTTATATAGTATAAACCCTTTTGTCTCTTTTGACAAGGGTTTTTACTTGCTTTTTTATTTTTATGTACCTTCAAAACTGCATACAAGAAATATTTTCTTCATCCTACCTATCACCTTGCTTGGTCATGCCCTCGACCGATTAGTATCAGTCAGCTCCATACATTACTGTACTTCCACCTCTGACCTATCTACCTCGTCGTCTTCAAGGGGTCTTACTACTTACGTAGGGATATCTCATCTTGAGGGGGGCTTCACGCTTAGATGCCTTCAGCGTTTATCCCGTCCCGGCTTGGCTACTCTGCCATGCACTTGGTATGCAACAGATACACCAGCGGCCAGTCCATCCCGGTCCTCTCGTACTAAGGACAGCTCCTCTCAAATATCCTACGCCCACGCCGGATAGGGACCGAACTGTCTCACGACGTTCTGAACCCAGCTCGCGTACCGCTTTAATGGGCGAACAGCCCAACCCTTGGGACCTACTTCAGCCCCAGGATGCGATGAGCCGACATCGAGGTGCCAAACCACTCCGTCGATGTGAACTCTTGGGAGTGATAAGCCTGTTATCCCCAGGGTAGCTTTTATCCGTTGAGCGATGGCAATCCCACTTTATACCACCGGATCACTAAGTCCTACTTTCGTACCTGCTCCACCCGTCGGTGTCGCAGTCAAGCTCCCTTCTGCCTTTGCACTCTTCGAATGGTTTCCGTCCATTCTGAGGGAACCTTTGAGCGCCTCCGATACCCTTTCGGAGGCGACCGCCCCAGTCAAACTCCCCACCTGACATTGTCCCCCGACCAGTTCATGGTCGCTGGTTAGAAATCCAATACTGCAAGGGTGGTATCCCAACAGCGGCTCCGTGACAACTGGCGTCATCACTTCCTAGCCTCCCACCTATCCTGTACATGCAATACCGAATCCCAGTATCAAGCTGGAGTAAAGCTCCATGGGGTCTTTCCGTCCTGGCGCAGGTAACCAGCATCTTCACTGGTATTTCAATTTCACCGGGTGCATTGTTGAGACAGTGCCCAAATCATTACGCCTTTCGTGCGGGTCGGAACTTACCCGACAAGGAATTTCGCTACCTTAGGACCGTTATAGTTACGGCCGCCGTTTACTGGGGCTTAAATTCAAAGCTTCGCGTTACCGCTAACCTCTCCTCTTAACCTTCCAGCACCGGGCAGGCGTCAGCCCATATACTTCACCTTACGGTTTTGCATAGACCTGTGTTTTTGCTAAACAGTTGCTTGGGCCAATTCTCTGCGGCCAGCTCTCGCTGGCACTCCTTCTCCCGAAGTTACGGAGTCATTTTGCCGAGTTCCTTAACAATGCTTCTCCCGTCGGCCTTAGGATTCTCTCCTCATCCACCTGTGTCGGTTTACGGTACGGGCTTAAGTAAAACAATAGCGGCTTTTCTTGACGCATGGCTCACACACTTCCCTACTCTTAATTCGGTCCGCATCACGTCTTCGGATTGATGAACGGATTTGCCTATTCATCTCCTACCCCGCTTGCACCGGCTTTTCCATTTCCGGCTTGTGCTCTCCACACGTGTCCCCACAGTTCTGTTTACTTAAGGTACAGGAATTTCAACCTGTTGTCCATCGGTTACGTCTTTCGACCTGGCCTTAGGCCCCGACTTACCCAGAGCAGATCAGCTTTACTCTGGAAACCTTAGATATTCGGCCGGAAGGATTCTCACCTTCCTCTCGCTACTCATTCCGGCATTCTCTCTTCTATACAGTCCACAGCTCCTTATCGGTACTGCTTCGTCCCGTATACAATGCTCCTCTACCAATGATCTAGGATCATTCCTGAGCTTCGGCAGTGTGTTTCAGCCCCGGACATTTTCGGCGCAGGACCTCTCGACTAGTGAGCTATTACGCACTCTTTGAATGTATGGCTGCTTCTAAGCCAACATCCTAGTTGTCTTTGAAATCCCACATCCTTTTCCACTTAACACACATTTTGGGGCCTTAGCTGCAGGTCTGGGCTCTTTCCCTTTTGACTGTCCAACTTATCTCGTACAGTCTGACTCCCATACAACATCTACACGGCATTCGGAGTTTGATATTCTTCGGTAAGCTTTGACGCCCCCTAGGAAATTCAGTGCTCTACCTCCGCAAGACTTATATGAGGCTAGCCCTAAAGCTATTTCGAGGAGAACCAGCTATCTCCGGGTTCGATTGGAATTTCTCCCCTATCCACACCTCATCCCCACCCTTTTCAACGGATGTGGGTTCGGTCCTCCATTGCCTTTTACGGCAACTTCAACCTGGACATGGATAGATCACCCGGTTTCGGGTCTGCTCCGACTGACTCATTCGCCCTATTAAGACTTGGTTTCCCTTCGGCTCCACACCTTTGGTGCTTAACCTCGCCAGCCAGCGCAACTCGCCGGACCGTTCTACAAAAAGTACGCGGTTGAGCATATAAAGCTCTTCCACAGCTTGTAAACATATGGTTTCAGGTTCTGTTTCACTCCCCTCCCGGGGTCCTTTTCACCGTTCCTTCACAGTACTATGCGCTATCGGTCACTAAGGAGTATTTAGCCTTACGGGGTGGTCCCCGCNNNTTCAGTCAAGGTTCCACGTGTCTCGACCTACTCTGGATACCGCCATGTCAACTCATCTTTCGCTTACGGGGCTTTCACCCTCTCTGGCCGGCTTTCCCAAAACCGTTCTGCTAAATTCGTTGAATCAATTATGCGGTCCGAACCCCGGGATGCACGCACCCCGGTTTGGGCTCTTCCGTTTTCGCTCGCCGCTACTCACAGAATCACATGTTGTTTTCTCTTCCTCCGGCTACTTAGATGTTTCAGTTCACCGGGTTCCCTTCCTTAAGTTATGTATTGGCTTAAGGATACTTGAGGTTTGCTCAAGTGGGTTTCCCCATTCAGAGATCTCCGGATCAAAGGATATTTGCTCCTCCCCGAAGCTTTTCGCAGCTTATCACGTCTTTCATCGGCTCTTAGTGCCAAGGCATCCACCATACGCTCTTTCTAGCATGACCAACTTGTTCTCATCCACGGGAATGGATGATCACTACACCGATATAGCGTTATCGGCGTTGGCTTAAGGTCAATTTTATTTACGTCTGTTTTCTTCAGACAGTAATTATTACTCTGTTTATAACAATTACCTCGGATGTCTTGATTAAGATATTTAAAAATCTTATCATTTCTATTTCTTATATGCAATTTTCAAGGTACATAGATGATAATGAGTTTTCATTATCAAGTGGAGAATACGAGATTCGAACTCGTGACCTCCTGCTTGCAAGGCAGGCGCTCTCCCAACTGAGCTAATCCCCCATATTCAATTAGTTTAGGCTTATAAAGTGGACTTAAGTGGGCCTTACCTCCTCAATCTCACGTTTATAAGTCATGGGCTTAAGTGGACTCGAACCACCGACCTCACGCTTATCAGGCGTGCGCTCTAACCAGCTGAGCTATAAGCCCATCTT
>NZ_JAOQJW010000009.1:0-59798 GCF_025567265.1 Dorea amylophila
GAGCTTATAAAACTCTTAGAAAATCAAGAACTTTTAAATGAGTGTGGAATTTACTTCTGCACTGGAATTTACTTTTTCAAGTTAGCCTCCAATTCGTTTTATTCCATTGTTTTGATTTGGTCAACAAGAGATTGCTTTTTCAAATTTCCCGTTGTATATGCAATTAATATCAACTGAACAGCCAACAGAACAGCCGAATATATCAATACAACCGGCCATGGGAATGAATAGAAAAAATATGGATTTAATGACCGCATGATCTGAATACATAAAATCCCAAATCCAACTCCTAATATCAATGTTACAAGCACAGCAAAGAGTGAATAAATCATGCCCTCATAGCAAAGCATTCGGATGAGTTGTTTTTTGCTTAAACCAATCGCCTGTAACATTCCAATTTCCCGCTTCCGAGACAAAAAATTTGTAATGGTTGTATTTACGAGATTAATCAGCGAAAAACACACAACAATGATAGCTACTATCAGAAATGCACCGAAAACTAGTTGCTGATTTCTATTATAATAATTTACGCTTTCTTCTATGGTATCCATAACCAAATCACTGTTTTTATCTATCAGCTGATTTAATGAAGTTTCAATTGTATCGAATTTATCTTTGTCTGTAATTACGGAAATAGTACCTGTGCAATCCATCCCGGTTCCCTCATTTATAAGTTGTTCCGGGAGAGTAAAACATTTATCGAATCCCGTATAATTATAATCGCTTACTATGCCTTTCACAGTATAAGTTTTCGTCATAATATCACCGGATACATTTTCGTAATCAACTTCTACTGTATCACCTAAAGCAACATCCATTCCATTGAGAGCTGCACGTTCTTGTAATAGGATAATTCCATTGTCCGCAATCAATTCATCATAATCAGCGGTTCCTTTTATGAGATTTTTTTCTAAATCAGATTGTTCATCTTGACTAAATCCCTGAATCCAATCTTCTGAAATTCCATTTACACGATATTCTGCGTCCGTATAATACCACCGCTTGATTCCGGTAACACCATCGATAGCTTCGATTGTTTTCACAAAATTGTCATTCAGCATATTTTTTTGTTGTAATTTAGTCAACGAAACTTTTGCAGTATCAAAGGATTGATTAGCATTAAGGTGAATATTAAATTCGCCTTTTGAAAAATCCCTCCCACGCGCTTCTGCAACTCCATCATAGGAAACTAATATCGTTGAAATCAATACAACTAACACGCCTCCAAATGCGAGTGAAAATATGGTTAATATAGATTTTGTTTTTTGCCTGGACAGATTCATTTTAGCAAGTGATGTAGGCGTTATTTTTCGGTACAGCGCCGAACTTTCTTTAGGCTTTCCTTTATAATCCGAATATCGAAGAGCCTCCATTGGAGATACTGCGGCAGCTTTTTTTACAGGAGTATGAATAGAGAGCATTACCATTGTAAAAGCAAAGAACCCACATCCAAGCGTCACACATAAAGAAGTCGGCCAGTACCAGCCCTCCGGAATCAGAAAATATCCGATTACATTACCTATAATCAAACCAATGGAAATCCCAACAGCAGCAAGTAACTTCCCTTCTCGGTAAACCATTTTTTTAATCTGCCGTTTCGTTGTTCCAATCGTGCGAAGCTGTCCATAGTTACGAATATTGCTTGCAACGGAAATATAAAAAATGGAATAGATCACAATGCCGGAGCCAATAAGGGTTACAAATCCAATCACGAAATAAAATAACATTTCGCTTCCAGAATTTTCGCTCTTCACATTAAAATAAGTGGAGCGAACAATCACATTATCATCGGGGATGTGTAATTGTTTTGCAAGAGTGTCTGCATATTCCGTAGCATCTTCTTCGCTCATGTTTTGAGCGTCTTTTAATCCAAGGTAATAATCTATAACTGTATTATTTCCATACTGTTGTTTCACTAATTCTTTCGATATAATAGCTGTATATCGTCCAATATCTCCGGTTTCTACATTTAAGATTCCTGTCAACCTGAAATCATGATTCATCCCGTCAGAAAATGGTATTTTAATTGTCTGTCCTAATTCAGTTGAGTATCCCAAGCTGTCCAAAAAAGATTCCTGTACTACAATTTCATCTTCCGCAGTTGGTAACTTTCCCGAATAAGGCATACTTTGAGATTTTAGCATATCTGCATTTGCGTAAGTAAAATTTACGGTTGAATGGTTTATTTCTTCCGAAAATGCATTGAAAAATTCTCCAATCCATGCGATCTCTCTTTCTTTGTATAATTCCGAACCCTCTTTTTCTGAAATTGCATGATATACAATCTGTGCTGTTTTTTTATTTAGATTTTTTGTTTTCTGTGTAATTCCAAATCCATAAAGGGTAATTGCAGATAATAATGTACTCGCAAGTGCAATCGTAATAATAATAAAGATATTTCTTTTTCGATTCGCTGATATATTCCTGCTCGAAATACGCTTTATTATGGTTTTTGTATCATTTTCAAAAGGCAGCGTCATATAAATCATCCCCTTCTAGCTTGTTAAAATATAGATTTTCAATATTATAGAACTGTTCTTAGTTATAATTCCTTCACTTGTTCTACTAATGATTGTTTTTTTATTTGTTTGATTGTCAAACGAGAAAATAATGTCTGAACTACAAACATCAATATAAAATATATAAACATTTCCACGATTGGAAAATGATAGATTACTCTTCCGAAAATACTCATTGAACTAAATACTGTACAAAGAAGATATCCTATAACTGTTCCAAATAATATAGAAAGAATAAGCACACAAATAGTATAGAATACCCCCTCCATCAGTAACATATTTGAGAGTTGTTTGCCACTTAAACCCACTGCTTGCAAAACACCTAACTCCCGTTTTCTTGTTAAAACATTTGTGATAAGAGTATTTAGTAAATTGATAATTCCAAAAACGCCGATAAACATAACAAAAATATATACTGGAATGCGATAATTTAACAGTTTTTCATTGTATGCTTCTACCCAATCATTAAAAGTGCTAATATAAAGACAGGCATTTGATGATACTATTTTTTGAATCTCCTCTTTTACAATATCCCATTCATTATCAGCAGTATCTATAATAAGCTGATAATTAAGATTTTCTACAGGCGTAATAGTATTCAGCATTTCTAGTGGAATAAAAAGAGTATCATATCCACCATAGGGAATATTTCCATCTACAATTCCCATCACTTTTACTTGAATTTTCTGTCCTCCAACCTCAAGCGATATTTCGTCTCCCAGAGCTACATCCCATCCAAAAATTTCTTTCCATTGTAAATCATTAGCAATAACAACTCCATTATTCCTAATAAGTTCTGATAAATCTGCTGTACCCTCAATCAAATATTTTTCGACTATTTTTTGATTGTTTGTACTATATACCTCTGAAACAATAGGTTCAACATCTCCCGTTGGAACATGAACATTCAAAACGGTGCCTTGATATGCTTTGACTCCCTGGACTCCATGTATATTTTTGATAGATGTTATAAAATCATCTGTAAGCAAATTAGATTTTTGAAGTTCAACATATTGCTCACTATTATGGGACTGTGGTCCATAATCTCCAAGTTCAAGACGAATCTCTCCATAAGGAAAACTTCTTCGTGCCATCTCCTCAGGATCAATAGAATTAAAATATGCAGAGCTTGCCATTAACAAAACACCACATACGCCTAATGATAAAATGGTTAAAACAGTTTTTTTCTTGTTTCGTAAAAAATTAAGGAAAGCTAAATTATTTGTAGTTAAAGGTTGCTTTGATTTTCTGGCATAATCAAATGCTATTTTCTCATTATTTTCAGTATAATGTATTGCTTCCATAGGTGTTACGCGTGAGGCAATTTTCGCCGGCTTCATAATAGTAAACATAATGCAGGAGTACATAAACAGTGCAGTAACAGCAGCGATAATCAATGTAACCAATGCATTCCATCCTTTAGGAATAAGAATATATCCTGCCACACCACCTGCTATTAGTCCCATTGGAATACCAATTCCGGCAAGATAATGTCCTTCCCGAAAGACTATTCTTTTTATCTGCTTTCCAGTTGTTCCTATTGTTCTTAATTTTCCATATTCATTTGTTTTTCTTACTATAGATACATAAAACAGACTGTAAACAACGAGAGTACAAGCTAAAGTCACAATAAGGCAGACAAATGCTATTATCAACATGTATTGACTGCTCCTTTGTTCAATAAGGGAAAAATAATATGTGGAAAATTGTATATTTTCCTGCTGAATTCCCCAATCATTGAGCAATGTTAGTAATTCTGACTGGATAGCAGCTTTAGACCATCCATCAGATCCTTTTAATCGAACATATGCAGAATATGTAGGGTCACTAATCTTACTTGCAACATATGATTGCGATACAAATAATGAATAATTTGAATTATCTACAGGCAAAATGCCACATAAATTGTATTCTTTTTTTCCATCCCCTAAGTCTATTGATATGTTATCGCCCACAGACTTAGATAATCCAGTTCTTTCAAGAAAAGCTTTTGTAATGGCAACCTCTTTTTCCGTTTCTGGCAATTTTCCCTGCAAATCAGGATATTTTGCTAAATCCATTAATGTTTTATCCATGGAACGAACTGTTAATTTAAAATCCCCATAAGACACCATTCCTAATAAATGACTCACACCAACATCTACTCTATCATCATTTACTAATTTTTCTATTTTATCATTGTCTATGTCGTTAATGACTGCTTGATAGCGCCCCATTGCATCATTTAATGATTTTCGTTGCGAGCCTAAAAAGTATAGAGCTGTTGCCATAATCAAACATGTGGCTAAAGCTATTGTAATGATAATAAGTACATTTCTGCTTTTATCTGCTTTAAGATTTCTCTTTGAAATTTTTTTGACAATAGGATTGGTATCATTTTCAAAAGGTAATGTCATAAATGCCCACACCCCCTATCCTACTATTTTTCCATCTTCAATCCTCACAATGCGATCAGCAAGCTGTGCAATAGCATTGTTATGTGTAATCATTACCAATGTCTGATCGAACTCTCTACTGGTTCTCTGAAGCAGTCCTAAAACATCCGCACTAGTTTTAGAGTCAAGGTTACCTGTAGGTTCATCGGCCAACACAATTGCAGGTTTAGCAACCAAGGCTCTTGCAATCGCCACTCTCTGCTGCTGACCACCTGAAAGATTATTTGGCATACTTTTCAGCTTATCTTCCAATCCCAGCATAGTAAC
The DNA here is from genome assembly GCF_025567265.1 of Dorea amylophila. NCBI lineage: Bacteria > Bacillati > Bacillota > Clostridia > Lachnospirales > Lachnospiraceae > Dorea > Dorea amylophila. Next base: position 5,222 of record NZ_JAOQJW010000009.1, read on the forward strand.
AACTTCATCCATAAATTTCTGATCTACGGTATCTCCATCTAGCTCTACCGGAAGAACAATGTTTTCATAGACATTTAAAATCGGAACCAGATTGTAATTTTGGAAGATAAAACCGATATTCCTCCTGCGAAAAATAGTAAGTTGTTCATCATTCATTTTAGCCAGTTCCTTCCCTGCTACAACTACACTTCCTGATGTTGGAGTATCCAATCCTCCCATCATGTGAAGCAACGTGGATTTTCCCTATCCTGTCAAGTAATATCCAAAAAAAATTGTCGATTTTTGCAATTAAAGAAAACCATTCTTATCGCTTCTTCTGTACTGGAAAAGGATTTTTCCTCTCCAATTCCTGTCCTTGAATTTCCATCTTTTTTATAAAGATGTGTTGCTGACTGTCAGCTTCATATTGAATTGCTACACCAAGATCTTTCTTTATAAATGCGGCAACTCCCATATCTGCAATAACCTCCTGCCCTTCTTTCTCCTGAAAGCTGATTTTAGGGAAAGCTCCGGATAATTTTTCTGTAATATACAGTTCCATTTTTTCCAAACTCTCAAATGGCATAGCCTGTACTCTTTGTAATATCTCCTGCAAACGTTCCTCTCTCATAATACATCTGCAATGATCAACACCAAATACCATAGCAAGGCTGTGTCCGCAATCCCAGGATACATGAATCTGTCCGGCATCATCTACAAACTGTACGGTTCCTAAATCACCGGGACTCAGTTTTACATACGGATCAGCTTCCATATCTTCCAACTCTACCCGACACCCCGGTGGGTACATATTTCTTAACACAATTCTTTCCGCATTACTTATCACTGTTTTCTTCCTTTCTCCAATCCGGCTACCGTCCCAAAGACTTCTCTGGAACATTTCCCTCCAACAAATGCTCTCTTTCTTTATTCCATTCCAGCACCTTTTCCATAGCAGCTTCCAACTGGTCTTCTGTCGGTTCTCTTGTATAGGTTCTATATTCCTGAAAATATTCTTCCAAAGTGTTCTGCTGTATCTCCAGTTCCTCTTTATCATAACAATCCGGCTCTTCCAGCTCCTTCAACTCCTGCAAGATTTCCCAACATTCCAAAACACTGTCTATCTCCTGCATTTCAAGCAGATAAGATAAAAATGTTTCCTCTGGCATAATACTGAAATAGCATCGGTCAAACCATTGCTCAATATACATGCGTTCATCAGAACCATTGGTATGTGTACCACAAATCAAATCTGCAACAAAGTTTTCAAATAGTTCACCGATTGATAGCCCAACTTTTCCAGACTTCCTACAGAGCTCTTCTACCTCATCTTGATACAACCTGATAGAAATAGTCCGCTTCAGGCTTTTTTCATAGGGTTCTATATCTTCGCCTGTCTCGCAGAAATGCAGATATGTATCCGTATAAATGTTTTCCATATCGCAAAATCTCCGGCTCATTGCCACATAATCCTTACTTTCCCGGTCCCATTCCAGCCGGTAATGATGTTCCCTTGCATGTTCCTCTAAATCTTTCCGTATGATATTTCTGGTTGCTTCCGGCAACTCCGCAATAAAAAAGCTTGTATCTGGAACTGCTAATACTCTTTCTTTTACCACATTTGTCCTCCTTACTTGTAACTATTTCTTGCACGCGGCAAATTCCCCAGTACGTCCATATAGAGGATAATTCCCTGCGAGTCCAGATGTACGGTAATAAATTTCTGTATTTCCTGTAACAGATCACGATCAGAAAACCCAGCCTGGTAGCCAATAAAATTCCTGATTTTTTCTACAATATCCCGTTTACGGAACTCTTGTAACACCAGAATCGGAATCGTGTGCTGACCTCCCATAGCATTATATGGTAGCTTTTTCACAGTCTTTCCATAAAATATATTTCAAGATACATGGCTCTTCTCCCCTTCTTTCTTTTCTAAATTTTCTTCTAAATAAAAGAAGAGGAAGACACCGCAGCGTTTTCCTCTTCTTTTATTAGTCTTTTCTGACTGTATAATCGTATTATAAATTACTTAGCATTACCGGCTGAAAATTTTTAATATCTAACCTTTTTGCAAAATATTCCATATTATCTAAATCACTTTCTGAGAAATATGAAATATACCATTTACACGAATGTAATACTCTCTTTCTAATCTCAACAAAATAATCCATATCTACAGAAGATAACGAATGACCTAATATAAATATTTCATTTATATTTATAAGAGAGTCAAAAAAATTTTGATTCATTTGTATAATACCAAACGTATCTTTATATGTCTTTTGAAAATAGGCTTTAATGATTTCTTTTGTTTCAGTTATTCTAAAATCTTCATCATCATCTTGTATATATATTCCATGTTCTTCCGCTGCATTAAATGGAGAAACAGCTCCGTACTGAAAAGTAGAAATATCATGATGTCCCACTACAAGTTTCTTACTGCTCAGGGCTTTTCCATGAATGTATAAAATATTCTCAGCAGGTACTTTATATGCTCTTTCTAATGTATCCGTATAATTAAAATTTAGAATCTTACACGTATTATTTATTATACGCTTTGATACCAAAGGTAAAACGTTTGTATCTATTTGCTCAATCCATTTCTTAAAATAATATGGAATATAAGATGCAAATGCCAAATCCTGCTCAACCATAAATTGAAAGTCATGATTAGCACTGTCTTTCCAATTTTCATCACCATAATCAAGATAATATGAAGCATTTTCTTCTTGCACTTGATATTTATCTAATTCGCCTAAAGCCATTTCAAATTGAAACCACAATTCTTCTTCTGGTATATATTTACATATAGCTTCATAAAATTCACGAGCATATATTCTCAAATACTCCTTAAAATCATAATACGAAGTGGGCAAATTGTGTGCCCGATCAAAACCATTTCCTATAATAACCAATCTGTCCAATTTCTTTTCTCTCCTAGTAAATATGTTCCAAAAATGTTTGCACTGCTACACAAGCAGCTGTTAGACTTCCGATAAAAGCTGTTAAAGATACTATTAACGAAGAAGCCATTTCTAGCAGATGTACAATTCTGGAAACATTTTGATTTGTACTATTAGGAAACAGTAATCTCCTTACCTTCTGTATTAAAAAATAAAATGTTTTAATGAACGAGATAAGTATATAACACAAATAGGAACACACGATTATGCCCCCTATGCAAAATCCTATATCTCCCAAGTGAGACCCCTTTTTCCAATTAACAAGAATATAATGTATCTCCCAAGAAAATATAATTAAAACAGAAAATGCAGTAATGGCATGGATGCTTACTGTAACTATCTTTTTCTCTTTAGTTTCTCTCGATAAAGCAGGAAAACTAATAAACCAAAATGCAATACATGTGGCTCCTATTGATAAACGTGTTTCATTTGCTCCACCACTATATAAGGCTGGATATGCACCAATCGTTAACATTAAACATCCCATTAACAACAAACCCATATTAAGACTAAGTGCTATTTTCCTTTTATTTTCACGTATCAATGTACCCATTTTAAACATCTCCATTCGTATTCTATTTCTAAGTTAAATTATTAACCTATCATATTTTCTTTGGTTTTTATATTACTTTTAATGCTTATTTTTCTTTATATTTTATTGTACCACTTTTTCAATAATCTTCCTATATCTTATTTTCATAATGATGTCAAAAACCGCTAATACTCTTTCTTTTACCACATTTGTCCTCCCTGTTTGTAAGCATTCCTTGCCACCGGCTGATTCCCCAGTACATCCATATAGAGAATAATTCCCTGCGGGTCCAGATGTACGGTCATAAATTTCTGTATTTCCTGTAACAGATCATGATCAGAAAATCCAGCCTGACAGCCAATAAAATCCCTGATCTTTTCTACAATGTCCGGTTTACGGAACTCCTGTAACACCAAAATCGGAATCGTGTTCTGCCCTCCCATAGCATCATAGGGCAACGCTTTCCGCAATTCTTCTAAGAGATGCCGGTAATAATCAACTACCACCTGGTCTGTTTTCCATGCTTTTTCCTCACAATCCCGGAGTAAAAAATCATACTCTTTTTTTGCCTGTTCCATTTCTTTCAGGATTTCTACTGCCTCCACAGAGCAATACCCTTTCTCTTCTATCAGTTCCATCAGTTCCTCCATAGAATATGTTTCAAGATACATGGCTCCTCCCCCATCTTCTTTGCCTAATTTTCTCCTAATACAAAGAAGAGGAAGACACCGCAGCGTTTTCCTCCTCTTTTATGAAATCTTTTTCTCTACCAGAATCCAGGACAATAAGCTCTCCCGGTTCTTTCTTATCCTACTGCTTCCAGAAATTCGTCCCTGTATTTCCATACAATTTCAATATGTTCCGGATCATAAAAATTTATGACTTCAATCAGCTCATGCAGAACTTCATAAGATAGCTCTTCCAATCCCTTATATTTTACAAAAAGTTGCAGTCCCTCTGATTTCTCCTTTTGTTTTTCCTCCTCCCCTTTTAAAATTTTTGCTTCTATCTCCTGTATCTTTTGCTGATAAACTGCTGTCTTCTCCATACAGGTTTGTTTTCGTGCCAAGTAATCCTTCAGGGAAATCTGTTCTTCTGCATATTGTTCATACAATTCCATTTTCTCCTGTTTACAAAGCGCCAACTTCTTTTCATATTGCTTTTTCCGATATCGGAGTTTCGGAATATTCAAAGTCTGATTGGCTTTCTTTAACTGCTTTATGGTATCCTCTGCAAGGGCTGCCTGCTGTCTTATCATAATTAGCACCAGTTCTTCCAACTCTTTCTGCTTATATTTCTTTGGATAACAGGAAGCATTGGGGGCTGTCGTAACACTTTTACAATAAATCGGCTTTTCTTTGTATTCTGTCCGTATCCGCATTTTCCGACCACAATGCCCGCAGCGGATCAAGCCTGCAAAAATATTCTCAGAAGACGGTGTAGACCCATGATATTTTCTGTCCTTCTGTACCATGTCCTGGATCTTCTGAAGCTCCTGCTCCGTCACAATCGCTTCGTGTCCTCCTTTTACGCAAATCCAATCCTCTCTTGAAATATATCGGTACTCTCTTTTTGACGGAACCCTGGTTTCTGTTTTCCCTCTTACCGTCAGTCCTGCATAAACCGGATTAAACAAAATCAGCTTTACTAAATTTCCGTCCCAGAATTTCACAGATTTCTTTGCTTCTGGCGCCCAGCCTTTCCTTTGAAGATATACGGTAGGTGTTTCAACTTCTTTTTTATTCAGGTCCCTGGCAATGTCTGCATAGGTCTTTCCTTCCAACCTTTGGTCGAAAATCCCCCTTACAACGGAAGCTGCCTCCGTATCCAGATGAAGTTTTGTATGAACACCGTCATGGAAGCAATATCCGTATGTTGGGATTGAACCATGATATTGTCCCATTTCAGCCTGTTTCCTCATAACTTTTTTGATATTGTCGGAACAAATCTGGGGATAAATCCCATTGATCAGGTTCTTAAATTTAATCTCCGTATCCTTTCTTTCGGAAGGTTTCTGGCTGCTGTCATAAAAATCATTGATTGAAATGAAGCGAACCCCAAGGAACGGAAATATTTTTTCGATATAGTTTTGTGTTTCTATGGTATCCCTTCCCAGGCGGCTCAAGTCTTTGACAATGATACAGATCCGTTTTCTCCTGGTAATCAGCCCCATCATGCGCTTAAATTCCGGGCGGTCAAACGTTGTACCGCTGTAACCGTCATCTACGAAGAAGAAAAGCTTTGCCCCTGCAAACTCCGGCTGGTTTTCTACAAAATGCTGGATCAAGAGCCTTTGATTTTTAATGCTGTTGCTTTCCTCCATTTTTTCTTTATCATCTCTGGAAAGACGCAGATAAGCAAAAATAAAATCACACTGCATACGGAAGGCCTCCTTCCATATTGGCCAGTTCTTTTTCCAGCTCTTTTTCAAATAAATCCCCAAACCAGAACACGATTTCCACATAGTCTTTGGAATATACCGTAATCTTTTCAATAAAACGGTCCGCAATCCCTTTCTCTATCTTCTGGAATCTTTGGTACTTTAGAAGTTCCTCTGTCCAGTCCATTCTTGCCTTCACTTGATCTAACAGGTGCTGTCCACGAAGCTGTATCTGCTTCATATTCTGCCTGGCTGCTTGCTGTTCTTCCTGATAGGTTGATTTAATCTCCTGATATTCCTTGCAGTCCAACAGCCCGGTAGCATAATGCTCAAACAAGGTTTCCAGTTTTCTTCCATATTTCTCATACTTCTGTCTGGCACTTTTTACTTTTTCTGCCACCTCCTGCTCCAGCTTTTGATAAAACTCTGCACCATAGGTTTTCTTACTTTCTACAGCAAGCCGGATCTGGTAACGGAGTGCTGCCTTGACTGCCTGATTGATGTAGATTTCATTCACCGTCCGGAAACATTCCGTATGATCTGTAAGGGAAAAGGAAGGACATTTATAAACCATATATTTGTGTTTCTTATTGCCTCCGCTCCTGCTTCTTCCAAGGCGTTTTCCGCAATGTCCACAGAAAATCCTTCCCTTAAAAGGACCATCTGCCCCCTGTTTTTCTTTTGGGTTTGCAGCCCAGTTATCCAACGTATCTTTCCAGCGTTCCTTTGCAATTTTCTGTGCTTCCTCATAAATCGCCCGTTCAACAACTGCTTCCCAGGCATTTTCACACACTTCCCACTGCTCTTTTGGTATCATCTGAAGGGGAATATTCTGCGCAAGCATCTGTTTTGTTTTCCCATAAACAGCAGCACCTATATAAACGGGGTTCTGTAAAATCTTCCGGATACCGTCTGATCTCCATAACCGCCTTTTTTCCGGCACCTTTCCCTGTTTCCTTTTCTGGTAGCTGTCTTCCGGTCCTAATACCTTTCTGCCATTCAGTTCCCTTGCTATATCATAGCTTGACATTTCTTCAAACACATACCAGTAAAAAATCTGCCGGATTATTTCTGATTCCTCTGGTTCCGGCACCAGCTTCTTACTGTTTTCCTCTGCTCTTTGGTATCCATAAGGAGGTCTGGAACCCCAAAACTCTCCCCGTTCCCTGGACAGCCGATGTGCCTGTACCAGTTTCTCTGAAACTTCCCTGGCATAATAATCATTCATAAAGTGTTTCAAAATATTGGGGGTCCTGTTTTCTACACAAGCTGGGTTTGCGCTGTCATATTCGTCCATAACAGAAATAAACCGGATATTTAAGGTTGGGAAAATCACATCAATCAAATCTACAGCATCTAAGGCGTCCCTTCCAAAACGGGCAAAATCCTTTACAATGATGCAGTCAACCTTTTTATTTGCCACATCTTCCATCAACTCTTCAAATGCGTCCCTTTGGAACGTTGTACCTGTCACACCATTATCCGCATAGACTTTTACCACCAGCATTTCCGGGTGTTTCTTTGCGTAGTCTTCACAGATCTGTTTTTGGATATAAATGGAATCCCTTCTGCCATGCCCTCCGTCCCTTTCGGAAAGCCTTACATAAATATAGGTTCTCAGATACTTCATTTCCGGCTTGCTGCTTTGTCTTTTCTGTCCTCTTTTGCTTATCTTAGGCACTTGCTTCCGCCCCCTTTCCTTTCAGGAAGGCTTCCACTTTCCGGTCCGGCTTTGCTCTGTTTACAGTTTCCAGTAGTCCCAATACCTTTTCAAATTCATCTTCAAACCAAAAATGAATGATAATGCGCTTCTGCTCATATACCTCAATCCGTTTGACCAGATTTACCAGCATTAAGCGATCCACTTCCGTCCGGTCTCGGTATTCCAGAAAATATTCCAGCCACTCCTGCTGTTTTTCAAGGGTTTCCTGCAAATTTCGGATTTCCTTTTGCTGGCACTCCATTGCCTGCCGGATTTCCTCTAAAGACTGGTCATACTTTGCTTTGAAGGTTTCAAATTCTGTCCGGTCCAAGATTTCTTCTGCAAAACTGTCATACAGTTTTACTTTAATGTTTAAAATCCTCTGGCTCTCCTTTTCCAGCATCTCCAGTTTTTTGTCTTCTTCCAAAAGCCGCTGTCTTGGGATTGAGGCAGTTTTTACATACGCCAGTATCTCTTTCAGCTCCATCAGAACAGAAATATAATGCAGGATTGCCTCTGTCACAGCTCCTACCAGTTTTTTCTCACTGATACTATGGGAACTGCACTGCTTTTCATAAAGGGAAGTCGAACATACATAATAGTGGTGAACTTTATCTGGGCTTTTCAGTACCATGCTTTCTTTACAGTCCCCACATTTTACCAGGCCTGAAAGAAGCGCTAGCCCCTTTGCACCTCTCATGGTATCCATTTTCATCAGGTTACCTACCACTTCATATTGGTGTCTGTTGATAACCGGCTCAAAGGCATTTTCGTACCGTATCCACTCAGCTTCCTCTTTGTGGATCACAACCTTTACTTTATGGTTTGGCGTTGTTGTTTTTCCCTGTATCAGCACTCCGGTATAGCGTTCATCAAGAAGGATACGACGTACCATAGTTGGCATCCAGACCGGTTTTTCCGTCAAGCGGAACCCTGTCTTTAATTTCTGTTTTAAATACACCTGCTTATACCGAAGAGGTGTCAAGATCCCACGCCGGTTCAATTCTTCGGATATATCTGTCAGGCTGTAGCCCTGCATTTTCATGTGGTAAATATCCCGTACAACAGAAGCTGCCACTTCATCCATAACCAGCTTATGTTTATCCTCTTCGGATTTCAGATAACCATAAAAAGCAAAAGGCGCTACACACTGCCCGGCTGTCATTTTGACATACAAATGGGAACGCACACTTTTGGAAGTATCCGCAGGATAAAGGTCATTGATTAAACTTTTAAATCTCAGGGTAAGGAAATCACGATTTGGCGTGAGGCTGTCATAATTGTCATTGACAAGGATCAGGCGCACACCCATTTTCGGCAGGATACGTTCCACATACTGTAAAACACCGGAAAAGTCCCTTCCATAGCGAGAAAGGTCTTTGACAATAATACAGTCTGCTTCCCCCTCTTCCAGCATACGCAGCATTTCCTGAAAACCAGGGCGGTTAAAGTTTGTGCCGGTATATCCATCATCCACACATTCTTTTACCACCTGAATTTCAGGGTGGCTCTTCAGGAAGCTATGAATCAGTATCCTCTGGTTTGATATGCTGTCGCTTTCCCTGTTATCACCGTCTTCATCAGAAAGGCGCAGGTAAACAACCGCACGATAGATTTTTTTAAGTATTTGATTTTTCATTGTATTCGCTCCTATCATTTAGATTCGTCAGCCGATTCCCTAAATGATAGAGGCTACTGGGTCCTTGCCATCATCCTACCATAGTCCAGAAGGTTTGTCCACCCTGTAATCTGCCAACAATCCGCATTCTTCCCTATCCCTGTCGTGGCTTTACCATTTCATCTGCACAAGGCTTTCTATGGCTTCCTCTATGGTACGGTTGGTAGAAGCAAACCCAATCTTTATGGTGATCCCCTTATATTTCAGAAAATAAGGATTCTTTCCGGACTCCAGGATTTCCCGGATCTTCTCCGGTTTGCTCTTTTTTACATCAATATTCAGTTTCTCTACATCTTGTATCTCTTTCGGGTCAATGTCTTCAAACGTCATTTCCCGCATCTTCAGCAGTTCTGCCCGCGAGAGCATTATATCCTTTCCCTAGTACAGCAACTGCACAGATACGCATCTAACTCCTGCTCAAACTGTTCCTGTTTCTCCCAGGTGTGCATTAAATACTGTTTCAGTCTGGCATAGTCTAAAATTCCATAACCGATACAATCTATCTGTACCTGAAAAGACTGGAGCATTTCCATTGTCTGTAAAATTTCTTCCGGACAATAGGATAACCTACTGAGTCCGGATACCACAATCACATCAATCATGCCTTTTCGTGCAAGCACTGCCAGCCTCTGCCAGTTTTCTTTTTCTATGGAATAATCACACCCTACACCTTCCAACAAAGTAACCACCTGGTATGTCTGCTGTTCACAGTAATGCAGGCTTTTTTCTTTTTCATAATACAAAAGCCCGGCACAGGGAATGGGAATATCCAGATACACTGCCGCACGCTGGGGAATATTCCTATTTTCTATCTCTTCTTTTCCTTTGCAGATCCATGTAGGAAACAGCATTCCTCCCTGAAAGATCTCTTTATCTTCTGAAAACAGTTTCTGTAACCTCTCTCTCTTCATTGCTCTGCCTCCTCTTTCTTTTGCTCCTGTTTTCATTCCAGGGCTATGAGGAAACCTGTTGTTTCCCCATAGCCCTAAAATGAACCTGTTTCACACACCATACCGGCAGGGCTTTCCCTGCCAGCATGATTTTTTCATTTTCTCACCCCGGTGTGAACGGGAGCATGTAGGACCGGCCCGGCTGGCCGCCTGACACCCTGCAGCCCCCTTTCTCGCTGCAGCATGTCCCAGACGCTACCCTGGTTGCAGTGTTTTTATGCAAAGGTATCATTATCATTCGGCTTTCAGGCTGCCTGCCACCAACAGCCTATGTCTGGGCGCTGCTCACACTTTTCCTTCATCTTCTACGATTCCTTGTTTGATCCGCTTCTTTTCTGCCTTACTTGCTGCCACTGCGGACAAATGTATCTTCGCACAGCTCTTGACCCTGCATCATACAAAATAGAATGTGCCGAAATGTTTTGTGTCCTTTAAGATATTTCTATATTTTAGCGTCAGAAATGACACGTTTGTTTCAAAAAAATATCACCATACCGATATTCAGTTTTCAAGGTTCTCTCCGGCTGAAAACATCAGCCTGCCAAAAGACACCATAACCCTGATGTGTTTTGGCAGACTGTTTTCTGTCTGCATTTCTCTTTATTTCTTTAACCGGATAATCATATCTGCCCAGAATTCTGTGTATGCCTGCCGCATTAACTCCAGAAGCCGGGCTTCGGTAATTCCTGTAATTACGTTTTCTTCTTTCTTTTCCGGTTTTGGTTCCTGTACTTCCAGTGCTTCTTCCCGTATCTTCATTGTAAGCATGGATAAGGAAGGAGAATTGGCACAGTTAATAAAACCGATATAATGGTTCACCACATCATAATCACCTCTGCAGCTTCGGACAATATCAAACGCATGACGGATTGCCCGTTCTACCCTCTGTCCTGTCGTGCCATGTTGCTGGGCCACCTTAAAATACAGATATGTCGTTTTAATCTTGCTGTCTTCTTCCAGAAGCAAAACACTGTCTACAATATAGCCAAATCCTTTCACATTGGCCGGCATTCCCATTTTAAATAATACTGCTTCCACCTTTTCTTTTGATAACATTTCCCTTTTCCTCCCCGTCTGTATTCTCACTTCCTGCTGTCTTGCTGATATTCCTTTAACCCTTTTTTAATTCCTTCTATCGAATAAATCAAAAGGCTGGTTTCCCATTCATTACAATCCTGTACCAGATACCAGATCTTTTCCTTCAGCATCATATCTTTTTTCGCTGTACCCATGTGCATGAAGTGTTCTTTTATGGGAATATCCATAGCTTCCAACAGCCGGATATAAGTTTTCATGCCCATGGCCCTGGCATGTGTTTCGATTTTTGCCAGATGGGATACGGAAATATCTGCTTTTTCCGCAAGCTGCTCCTGGGTCAGCCCCCTGGCTTCCCGCAAGGCTTTTATTGCATCTGCTACAATACAAAGTTCATTCTGCATTCTTTTATCTCCTCGTTGATTACAGGCTCTATTATAATTACAAATCCTTTCCCTGGTAATGGACTATGGAGGCAAGATTTTTCTGTTTCATTACCATTTCTTTCCTTTTTTGGTTTTAGAGATTTATTATATCTGAACGAGTTGAAAACGATTTTTGCACCATTTACGAAAAAGCACTGCATTATCTCTTCATTTAGGCATAAAAAAGGAGAGAACGTCACATATCGACTCCTCTCCAATAGCTTCTATTCATCTAAGATATTTGCCAATACATAGGCTTATTTGTTTTTTCTTTCCAGGAACCTCCGTATATCTTCCACACTATCTAATATGGGAATGGACGGGGCAGACGGGCTACATACTGGTTCTTGACTGGACATTTCCAGTGCGTTAATAAATGCTTCTGCCTTTTTGGGGTCTTCAATCACAAGCTCTGTAAGGATACTTGATGTAGCCATATAGAAAGCACCTCTTTTCTCTCATATCTTAAAAATTCTTTCGCAAAAAGATCCTGCAGTATTTTCTATACGCCAAGACCTGTACGCTCCATTTTTATTTATGTAATAAAGTTTGATCCAGCATGTTCTTAATTTCATCTGGAAGACCGTCTATCGTTGCATTTTCATCTAAAAACAGTAAATTTGTATATTTTTTCGCATCATTCGGTGCTGAAAAAATATGAGTTACTGTATATGCTGTTCTACTTTTAGAGAAGCAATCTTCATCTCGCAGCGATTCTACTACAAAGCAATCGCCCTTTTGCTGCCCCTTATCATCATACTCTTTATTTAAGCATAGAGTAAAATTAAGATCTGTTGTGCCAAACTTATAAGTTCTCGTGTCTGTGACAATCTCTTCCAGCATAAATCCTTCTGAGCCAGCCAGCATTGCAATCTGTCCGATATGCTTAATCTTACGCTTACACAATGAAAAAGGGTGCTGCGGTGTAAAAAATATCTGCGAAGCCTGAAGCATTTTTTTTGCTGCATAACTATAAAACTTTTTTGCTGAAAGGTTCGTGGCCACACCTGTCAAGTGCCTAAAATTGGCAGCTTTATAAAGCACCTCAATATATCTGCCTTCAAATACATATAGAAATCTTTTACCTACTAAATGCTTCCTATACAGATCAGCAGCTACTTTAATCTCCTGTACAATTTTCTCTCTATCCTGTTGTTTTCCCATCTATCTTTTCCCAATCATCACTATAGTATAAAAAAACAGCACTGGACAACTTTTTTGTTATCCAGTGCCCATAATCTTAAAAAGCGGTTTTATGCTGGCTGTCAGCCGCGACATCCTTCCGAATGTCTAAAATGTCGCCGGTATCATTGAGTCCCCGGCGCGGACTCACCGTATCTCCCTGGTGTGGGCGTAATACCCTTCCGAGTATCAAATAGTCCCAGTAATTACCCTGCCCGGGCACAGTACAGCTTTTACGTGCCGCTACACGAAACCTTTTGGCTTAATTATATTATATGCGATACCCTAAGAAATATCAATAGTTTCCACAAAAAATTGATTGGTTGTATCTTATTATAACCCGTTACTTACCGTTTCAATAAACGCTCCCTAGAAGCTGTATCCAATACTATTTTATGAAAATCCAGCATTGCGTGCTCTTGCATCAGTTTCTCACCAAGTTTCACAAGAGGATTGGTTTCCCATTCCGAATCAATTCCTGTTTGATGATAGTATCTTGCATAAGCAAATCCCTCAGCTACCGCATCTGAATTTTCAAATATTCCCACTATTGCATCTGTAAACTGTACAATGATTGAGCTCCCAAAAATCCCCTGCAATTCTTCCGCATTCGCATCATCATATTTCTCTACATCAAAAGACAAAGAGAAATCATACGTATTCTCTTTTCCGTCTTCTGTTTCATAAGAAATTGTTCCAAAAATATCTCCCTTGCCAGACGGAAGTTCGATTGACTCTGAAAGCTCTAATTCATATTCAATGTTATTGAACACTGTCGTTGCTTCAAACATTTGTGATATACAGGTACCTTCTTTTTCATAAATATCTTTCTGTAAAAAGGAAATAGGATTATACTCCATATTTTCCCATATCTGTTTTCCCTCCACTGTCCGTTTACACAAGGAATCTAAAAGCAACATCATTGTTTCCTGATCTATTTCTTCATATACGTTCATAGTCAGCCTCCTTTTTCTTTGGATAGTCCACAAAAGCTCTGTAAGAGTTTATCTCAATTTCTAGTTACAACGTGATATTTAGTCAAATGACGTATGTACGCGCTTTCTTATAGTTGCCAATATTATATGGCGTATCTCCCAAAAATTCAATCAGAATATAAAAACTTTTACTCACACTATCCTGCCTTTACATCTTTTTTAGTCTATACCCTACATTGATCAATGTTTCTATAATATCATGCCCCATCTTTTTTCGTATCTTCCATACTACGTGTTCCACTGTTTTGTACGGAATCTGATCATCATAATAATTACTCTCCCAGACCGAACAATAGATATTCTTCTTTGGAATAACCCAATTTGGCCTTTGGGCTAAAAGATACAGAACTTCAAATTCCCTGGGCGTTAAATCTATTTCCTTTCCTTCGTAAATAACCTGATAGGACATTGGATTTAACTGCAGTTTTCCATCGCCCAAAACTACATTCTCTTTATATTCTGGAAAAACATACTTCATCTGTATGCCTCCTCTTGATTTATAAATTTCTAACTGTTCCCATTCCAGAAAGAAATACCGAACGAAATATCCAACATCCGGCACTTTTTTAGTTATTTTTACTTTTTACATAATTTCTATCTCTGCCATCTTTTCTATAATTGTGAACTTCCTGAAAAATTAACTCTCATTTTCTAAAAATAGTTTATTTCAGCCGTTTACAGTGAATTTTATATAATTCCTCGTAGAGTTAATTAACTCTCAGAATTTTACTTTAAATCCGATGGAAACATTGAAAACACTCAGTTGTTTCAATCGAGCGTTAATTTTCACAGAAGTTCACAATAATATGAATATGCTTCTTACTTTTCAGATTAGATATGTTCCGTTTTATGCAAGCGCCTAATTTTAAAGTTGTGCATATCCACCGAATATTCATCCTATAAATAATTGTTGGGAAATGTTAGAACAGCAGCATTTCTCTCTATTTCCAAAAGGAGAGTAGGCATCATGCATTACCCTTTATTTTTTAGGTTCTCTTGATTATATAAATCTTGATATACACTACAATTTTTCAATAACTCTGCATGTGTTCCTATACCTACTATTTTACCCCCATCTAATACAATTATTTTATTAGCATCCTGTGCAATTTTTACTCTATGGGTTATATATATTGCTATCTTATTTTTACTCACCTCAAAAAAACTCTTAAAAATTTTGGTTTCTGCTGTTACATCTAATGCGGAACTAGGCTCATCCAACAAATATAAATCTGCATTTTTATAATAGGTTCTTGCTAACGCTATTTTCTGCCATTGACCACCTGATAATTGACCTCCTTCATCAAACCAATTTCCTAATCCTCTTTTTAGTTCGTATCCTCTTTCGGTTTTTAAAAAATCAACGTTTGCTTTGCACAATGAATTTTTAATTTTATTTTCATCGACTTCTGTACTAATATCTCCTATATAAACGTTCTCTTCCAATGTACCTTCATACTTTAAAAAATCTTGAAAAAGAACAGATATACAATTCCTGTAACTCTTTACATCAATATTCTCCAAATCAAGATTATTAACAAATAGCTTCCCACTAGTAGGTTTATATAACCCACATAAAATTTTAAATAAAGTGCTTTTCCCAGATCCATTTTTTCCTACAATTGCAATCTGTTCGTTTGATTTAATTTTTAAATTAATGGTAGATAGTGCCATTTTACATTGAGGATAATCGAAAGATACGTTTCTTAGTTCAATTGTCTTTATATTATCTACTTTTGTACCACCTAACGCATTCTCCCCTTCTTTTATTTCTAAAAAATCTTTTAGTAATTGTATATATAAATTTGCGTTATAAATAGAATAAACATTAGAGGCAATGCTATTTGTAGCATTTTGCATCATGGACACAGCATTTAAATATGACATAGTGGTTCCTATCATTTTTTTCCCTACGTAAGCCAAATATATTGCAATAATCATTATAATTATACAAACTATATCTTGTATAAACGAAATAATCATATTTAAAACAGCTCTGGTTTTTTCAATTTCATTGGCTTGTTTTATGAAAGTTTTGACTAAGCTACAATATTTATCCAGCAAATATTTTTTTAATCCATATGCTTTTACCTCTTTAAATGCTGTATCATGTGTAAGTAAATATGTATAATACCACGCTTTTCTTTCTTTTCCACTGCGCTCATATCTCATTAGAAATTCTTTATTACCAACATAAATTTGTCCTATAAACATTAATATTGACACAGCAATCATTATAATCACAAGAATTGGATTCCATGAAAGTAGTATCATTGCGGCTGAAAATAACGAAACTAAATTAGATGCTAAGCCTAATACCCCTTGCATGGTCTGATATGGTTTATTTCCAATTTCTTGTTCTAAACGATTTATCATATCATATGTTTCTGTTCTCTCTAACATTTCCAATGATAAATCCCCACATTTTTTCATAAGAATGTAATTTATTCCATAAACTAAATGATTGTTTAAATTGTTTAAATTATAGCTTGCTAAATTCTGTAAAAGCGATTCCGAGATAATTAGCCCGAAATATAAAATCAAAAGATACACCACATATTGATATGATTGTGTCTTGTTTTGTATTTCATTTAACAACTGTTGCATTACCAATAAGGACGAAACAGGAAGAATTCCATTTATTATAGACAAAATAAATGCCAGAATAAATTTTGCTTTACATATTTTACAAATTAATCTTATCGTATAATAAATCAAAAAAATATTCCTTTTTATTTTTTTTAGCATGATTTTTCTCCTATATAGTGAAGGCGTAGCACATATAGTACTACGCCTTCGTTTTTACTACCTCTTAGAGAGTACTAGAACGGAATGTAGCAACAGCATTTACTCTGTTACCTGTACGATACTCTCCTTCGCCACCACAGCCACAGCCACAATGAACACAACCATCATCATTGCCTCTGTAACCTGCATATCCATCAGTACACATGCATGCTCTCGGCTGCACTCCTGATCCAGGTGTTCTTCCAATTGGATTTACAAACTTCATAACGATTCCTCCTTTCTTTGTAATTTAAATACATCTATGTAAATATAAACGTATTTACCTTTGTTAATGAATTTCCATTTCATTATATTGTTCCAATTCGCTTGGATTTGCCTCCATTAATGCATGATATCGTCTTAAATTGTCTTCCAAATACTTTCTTTCGTTTCGACATGAATTATGTCGATATGAAAGATGTAATCCATTAGCATCGTAGCAATTAACATAACATAATGTACATAAATTAACTGCCCAACATTCTTTACAATACTCTTTTGCTTCTTCTATAAAGTCTTCAACATAAAGTTTCTTAATTTTTTCTTTATCAAATCCCTCATTCACATTGCCTAAACAAGGTATATTTCCTACTTTTTCACAATGTAAAAATTCACCTTTTGTAGTGACATAAATCCTTCTTTGTCCCGGCACGCAGCATCCATTCATTCCATACTGTTGAATAGGTGTTTCTGTCAACAAGCGTTTGTGTATAATCATCATTCCCTTATCCATATAACCATCCGTAAACAAAGTTTTTTCTGTATTATCTGGATTTGATTTATACACTTCTTCCCATTTCATTAAAGGTTCATAAAACTCTTCCATAAACCATCTATCTTCTTTTCCTTGCGGTAAAAAGTAATCACTCTCTGACGGTCCATGATCTACCGTTGCAGTCAAAATCATAACGTCTTTGGGAATCCATTCACTTTTTTCGATAAACTCCTGAATTTTTGTATACTGTTCAAGATAACCTGGTCCCGATACAACCATATTAAATCCAATCTTAGAACTCTTTCCTTCCTTATGGAATGCTTCAAATAGTTTTTTTGCTCCCATAACTGTTTTTTCAAAGCTACCTGTCCCATTAACCATAAGCCGATTTGCATCGTGCATTTCCTGAGGACCATCCAAGCTAATAATAATATTGAAATTATTTTTGGCAAAATACTCTGCGATCTTATCATTTACCAATGTTGCATTTGTAGTGATTGCAAAGGACATATCCTCGCCAAATAATTTTTTAGCATATTCAACTGCTCTTTCAATAAGTTCAAAATTTAGTAAAGGTTCTCCACCATAAAATCCAATGTGCCTATTTTCTGCATTTTGGGAATGCTCTTTTAAAAAATCAATAGCTTTTTTTGCAACATCCCATTTCATGTTTTCATGTCCGAACGCCCTGTATTCTGGATGAGAAGGATGATAAATACAATATTTGCAACGTAAATTACATTTTTCAGTAACTTCAAGAGTAACATTCTCAACCTTATTTTCAAGAATATCATCTAACTCTGTTACTGCATCACCTGTCAGCGTTTTTAATGGTGGAGCTTGTAAAATATGTTCATTTTCCATTGCCGACTTAATTTCTGAAATTGCATCCTCAAACTCACTTTTACTTAATTGAAGATTTTTAATATCTTCGACTGGCATTCCCTCCAATAAACTTTTCAGTACAATGTAAACGTTCGAATTTAATTTGGCAACTTTTCCAGTTCCTGTATCATAAAAATAATAATTTTTTTCTGTCTTAAAAACTTTACCCAAGCGCCCAATTCTTCCATTTTTTTCGATTTCAGATACCAGCGATTCTAAAGATATTTTTTTCTGCTCTTTCACTCTAAACACTCCTTTCATTTGGATTTTTTATTATGAACCGATTATATCAATAAATCCCCCAAAATATATTTTGATGTAACAATTTCGATACTTGATGTAATAAATCCTCTATACTTTATGAATATAGCCCTTTTTCCTTATATTTACATCTGGTGCCTACAATAAGTTCGAACTGTAAGAAATAAGAAAACAGGAATCTCAATCAATGCGGAAATTAATATAGTATACGGTGTCCAAAAACTCATTCCCCCAATATGTAGGTAATTAAAATTGATAAGTTGATACAGAAAATTATTTTGCATACCAAGTCCCGCAGATGGAAAAATAGCTGAAATCCAATTTACCCCTAATGCTGTGTAAGCAAAAGTCGGAATAAGGACTATGCCAATAGCAATCAACAATACCGTCAATGTATCTTTGCATTTTGCTGATAAAAAAAAAGTACAGTAAACACAAGCTAAAACAGATATCAACCCTACTAACGAAATAACAATCTGCATCTGTGCTAAGTCCCAGTTTGGCAAGTTAATAATAGAAAACAACATTTGAACAGAAGATTGTAAACAATTTGTTCCAAATGTGATATCTGAAATTGCTAAGTGCAGTGTAATACACATAGTATACACAACCATCACAATCATACTGGAAGCCAATATCTTTGTAATAGCTAATCTGGTACGACCATGCTTTGCACAACGCAAAATACTATCCGCGCCTGATTGATATTCACCAGAAAAAATAGGCGTGATAATGGAAACACATAAAATTGCCAAAATCATAATATAAAGCTCAACATAGTCAAACGCATCTTTGGAATATCCTGCATAAAGTTGAAATGGCATATCGACTTTTTTATATTGTTCTAAGGCTTGTTGTTGTGCGGCCGGATGATTGCGTTGCTCATTCCTCATAACATCTGCCAGATGAGTTTCACATTTCTGATAATAATTTTGTGCAACATCTTCTGGATCAATATCCATAAGATCAGGTCCTATTCCAGTTAACGGATCAGCATATAGTTCTGGCAACGCTTTAAGCAATGGACGAATAGGTACAATCTGTTTAATACTGACAGAAAGCGGAAATGTGTCACTTTCCATAGGACCATATTCGTTTATCAAACTTTGATAAATTCTCAAAGCCTCACTCACTTTTTCTGGAGTAACTTCGCCATTTATAGCAGAATATAAATCACGCTTAAATTCGATTGCCTCCATACCATCAAGTTCTGTTTTTGTTCCATCTGGGTTTGGACGATTTATGGACTCAAAAGCAATCGGCAGATATGCCATAACAACAGACATAACCAGAGCCACAGCAATTAAGATAAGTGTGCGTCGTGATTTCAGGACACGCTTTACTTCTAAACAAAATAAACGCATATTATTTTTCCTCCCTTTCGACATCTTCTTGTGGAAACAACCATAAATACAAATCTTCCAAACGCGGCTCCGCAAGAATGGAACCCTCTACTTCGGAGTGCTCTGCAAGATAACGAATAGATATTTGATTATTGTCCTCGCCTCGCTGATTGATAATCCTCAGACGCATTTCATAGTCCATCATCTTATGAGCAGGAATCGCACAGCTCCATACTTTCCCCTCAATCTGTTTTACCAAATCGCTTGTTGTTCCCACATCAATAATCTTTCCAGCTTTCATAATCGCATTACGAGTTGCAATATATTCAATATCAGAAACAATATGCGTAGAAATCAACACAATACGGTCATGGGAAAATTCCGAAATGAAGTTTCTAAACCGTACTCTTTCTCCAGGGTCAAGTCCTGCTGTTGGCTCATCCATAACAAGAATTTTAGGGTCATTCAGCATGGCCTGTGCAATTCCTACACGACGTTTCATACCACCAGATAGTTGTGCAATTTTTTTTCGCTTCACATCAGAAAGGGTAAGAATATCCAACAGATAGTTGATTTTCTTTGTGGTTTCTCTGAGCGGCACATCCTTTAGTGCAGCAACATATTCCAGATAGTCTTTGACCGTAAAATCGCGGGAATAGCCAAAATCTTGTGGCAAAAAGCCAAAGATATTGCGATAATCTGCTCCCATTTTATGAATGTCTTTCCCATCCAAAGATATACGACCACTACTAGGTGTCATAATGTCTGCAAGTATTCGCATGAGAGTGGTTTTTCCAGCCCCATTTGCCCCCAATAATCCCCATACGCCAGTTGTTAATGTAAGGCTGACATCATCGACTGCAGTTTTATCTTTGAACTGTTTGCTGATGTGTTCAATCTTTAATTCCATAGGTGTACTCCTTTCTCTTAAACAAAAAACTGTCCTTGTTCAGTAACTATTGTACCGAACAAAAACAGTTTAATCTCAAAGATATGGAACAAAATCTCCTAAGAAATTCCTAAGATTTTACTTCTAAATGCCTAATCAGAAATGGGAAGCATAATCACAAAAGACACCATCTCATTTTCGCTAAACGCAGTAATGGTTCCACCATGTAATCGTATAATTTCCTCTGCAATCGACAGTCCTAATCCTGCACCGCCTGTATCAGAAAGGCGGGCTTCATCCAAGCGATTGAATTTTTCAAATATGCCAGAAATTTGTTCAGGTTCAATAGTCCGCCCATGATTTTCAAAGTTTATTTGAACGCTATTACCACAACGCTTTGCAGTTATAATAATCTCTGTATTAGGATAGCTGTATGCCGCTGCATTTTTCAAAAGATTACTAAAAACCCTTGCCAGCTTTTCCGGATCAGCATATACAACTAAATCATCATCAACCGTAAAAGCAGCCGAATTGCCTTTTGCAGATAAAGAGGGATATATTTCATCAACTACCTGTGCCAACAAACACTGTAAGTCTACCTTTTCTTTCTTTAACGAGACAGTGTGTGCATTATATTTTGTAATTTCAAACAATTCATTGATAAGCTTTTCAAGTCGTTCAGCCTTACTTAATGCAATTTGAACATATTTTTCTTTCTGTTTTTCAGGCATATCCGGTGCTTCGTGGAGTAAACTTAAATATCCAATCACTGTTGTTAGGGGAGTGCGTATATCGTGGGCCAGATACATAACAATTTCATTTTTCCTATCCTCAGCTTCTTTTGCTACCTGTTTGCTTAACAACACAGACAGTTTAATCTGGTTAAGTTGTTCCTCTAATTCTTTAAGGGGATCAGACAATGCTACAGGATGATCATTCTGCTCATAAACTGTCTGTGTTGCGGAAATAACTTCATCCAAATATCCCCATGGTTTTTTCCAGAAGTAATTAAATATACATACAAAACCAATGATTAGATAGAAAATAAAAATCATATCTATACGCCAGTATAGCCATGATAAAATTTTGCTATCGAATTTCGGAAAAATGAATTGTGCCAAAATATCCAGTCCTATACCAGTTACAGTATATAAAAATAGTACTAAATATAATTGTACTCCAAGCCGCTTTTCCGTAGTAAGTTGCTTTTTTTTCATAAGCACGCCTCCAATCAATTTAAAAATAAAAGAAGTGCCAACAGACCGATTATGAAGGTGCTCACAATTACAGCAATAACCAAAAATAATTTATCTGCTTTTTCTCGACTTTTTAGCAATCGAGCCACAATAGAATATAAAGCAATACCCAAAAGACCGCCTGCTGTGTTAGTAATCAGGTCGGTAATATCAGAACTACCAATAGCAAGTATATACTGTGTAATTTCCAGCAATAGACTTATTCCAGCAATTATCAATAATTTCAAATAGGATTTGCTCTTAAACAAAAGCATTTGCAGATATATGCCCATTGGGACAAAAATCAATAAATTTTCAAGAACTTCTTTTATGTGAAAATCTACTCCAATCTCTTTATCGTAATAAAATGGAATAATATTTATCTTTCTTACAGTGTCTAAATCATTGATATTGAATTGCAGCTTAAATAATATTATCCAAACCAAAAGTGCCAGATAAATCAAAAAAAGAACTGACACCCCAAATTTTCGCTTTCTTTTCATGGGTTCTCCTTTCAGATTTTATAACCTACTCCCCAAATTGTTTTGATATATTTCGGGGTATCAGAAGTATCTTTTAATTTTTCACGCAAATGTCGGATATGCACTGTGATAGTGCTGCTATTTTTTGAATAATATTCCTCTTTCCATACTGCATGAAATAAATATTCAATGCTTACAACCGTCCCGGCATTTTCCAACAAAACATTAAGAATTGAAAACTCGGTCGGAGTCAGCGACACATTCTCACCATCCAATAGACATTCATGTGTCTGCACGTTCAATCGTAATTTATTGTATGAAAGTTCTGGCTTTATTCCTTCTTCACTTGTAACGGATGAATATTTTTTGTAGCGTCGTAGCTGGGCTTTTACTCTGGCAACCACTTCCAAAGGACGAAATGGCTTTGTCACATAATCATCGGCACCTAATGTAAGTCCAGTAATTTTATCTGTTTCCTCAATTTTGGCAGTTAGCATAATAATGGGGTAAGTATATTTTTCACGAATACGCTGACATAAGGAAAAACCATTTATATCCGGGAGCATAATATCAAGAATAGCAAGATCTATATCGCCCTTTTCAATACAAGGTATTGCATCTTTAGCACAGTAATATTTATAAACAATGTAATTTTCATTTTGCAAATAAACTTCCAGTAAATTTGCTATATCCTTCTCATCATCTATAACTAATATTTTTTCGCACATACCATCATCACCCTCTTTCCATAATTTGAATTATAACAAATTTCCTTTATTTATTCATTATGATTTTCATTAAAAACTATTAAGATTTTCATAAGAACTTTTATATATACAAACACTTCTGCCTTTTCGTGCTATTTAATTATAATCCTATTAAGAATTCTTGATATCGTTATATAAAGCTCTATTACTTACCAGATGTTTTTTGTACAAGTCAACATCTATCTTAATTTCCTCTATAATTTTTTCTCTATCTTGTTATCCCATGTCCATTATCTTTCAAAGCAATTTTATGCTGACTGTCAGCCGCGGCATCCTTCTAAAATTGATTTTTAAGCTAAAAGGTATAAAAGCAAGCTAAAGTTTTCCCTTTCTTTTCTCAATATTATGTGTTAGTGATTTCATGAGATGTCACAAGATTGCTCACATCAGTTGACGCTCGTTTGGTTAACTTTCTGTCACCAGTCAGTTAGGCAATACCGCCTGTTTCCAGGCGGTACCTGCTTTATGAAGTTACCATCCTAAGCATCTCGTGTTCCACAACGAACTTGATCATATAATCATCGATTAATCGTTTCTGATTTTGAAACGCATACATCAAAGCTTTTTCACAGACACGGTTGATCATCCGTGGGATTCCTGCAGATGCCTTATGGATCTCATCCAATGCCTTGGTTGTAAATATCTCTTGCTTACATCCTGTACAGTGCATATCGATGCGTTGACGGATGACTAACTGTTTCTTCACACGCTTTCCTTTTGTATGCTGATGGCAGTATACAGGTTAATTCAGAGACAGGCAAGTAAATCAGTTGTTTGATGATTCATGAGGTCAACAACAATTATGGTATCTTTGTATTCCGAAAAAATATTCTGCATCTTTTCCTCCCACAACAGTCTTTTCTATATTTCTGTACAGTTTTACCATTTTAAATAAAAAACGCGGAAACAATAATATTTTATCATTCCCGCTAATTTTTCTCTTTTTCAACTTTATACTTTATGATGCCGATACATTGTGATATAAAAACGGTCAACGCTGTCAACGCAATCAAGGATAAATATTTTTTCATACCTAAAGCTGTACAACAGCCAGCAGCAATGAAAATAGCTCCTAGTATTTTACCTGTTACTTTTCGGCAATGTTCCTTTTCTTCTTTTTTCAACTCATGGTTAATGTTTTCTACAGGAGAAAGTTTCCATATACAAATGGAACTGACCAAAATAATCCCCCAAGCCACAAACAGCTCTAATGGATATTTGTTATTAATTTGCAAAATCATAACTTGAACAGTAACAGAGCATGTAAAACAAGCCTTAAAGCTATTCAGATGTACACCACCAGCATAGGTTCTTAAAAACATAAAAACACCTGTAGACACAAGGAATTCTGGGATTGTATGCAAGTATATCGCTATACTCATACAGACGAATAGGCAAATTAACATCTCTAATCCAATCTGAAATCCATATTGATATACTGCATACAACTCCTCTGAAACTGCACCGGCATCAATAACGTATCTTGTTATTTTTTCCGATAATTTTCCCATAAAATTAAAGTTTCTTCATTTTTTTCAATGCTTCTGGCATCTTTGGCTGATGATAAATATAACAGCAAGCACTGTCCGCTGACATTTTACCAAGTTTCAGAGATAAATTTGCTAATACTTTTGCTGGCTGATTTTTTAAATTTTTAGATTTCATAATTAAAATCTCCTTTCATTTGTTTACCAATACATTACTACAAAAAATCTCCCATTCGGTTCTCTTGTAAAAAAACCGAGTATTGATGTAATTTTTCCCAAAAAGGCAGAAAAAAAGAAGCAATGTTTCTCCGGTTCTTTCTCAACATTGCCTCTTTTTTGCTGATGTATGTTTTTTTATATACCAATTCCATAAAATCAGGTTCTCTATCTTTTTCTTATATTTTCGTGTGTTATCTATTGTTTCTATATAATCGTAAGCTCCTGCTTTCAGTATAGAAAAAATATCCTGTATTGATCCCCCTTCGCTAATAGCAAGAATAGGCGTTAAATGCCCCAAACTCCCTTTTATTTTTATAATAGCCGCAAATGCCCTTTCCCTCTCTATTATCTCTTTAGTAAAATGGAAAATCACAACATCTGCCGTTGGATATCTATTGTTTTCCAACTGTTGATAAGTACACCATTTTAATTGGTGTTTTTTCCCAATAATCCTTTCAGTACTGTTATACAGTTTCTCATCATCACTAAACAGCAATATTTTCACACTATCCATATATCAGTCCCCATACCGCATACCAAATTTATCTTTCCATTTTACCATTCTTTCCTTTCTCATTATTTTTTATGTAATTATTTCGAGTGTTCATGTAATTATTCCTGCACATTACTATATAAGACTATCCGAATTTTAAATTTTCCTGGTTCTGAATCCTCTATTACCACTGATCCATGATATTTTGCTACTGCCCGATACACAGAGGCTAAACCTACTCCATGATTTTCTGCATCTGACTTTGTAGATTTCAAGCGGTTATCTCTTGTTTTTAACAGCTTCCCTTTATAACTATTGTCTACGAACAATAATAGATTATTTTTATCAAATTTCATTTTGACATTTATATATTTATTTTCTTCAACCTTCTCTGCTGCTTCCACTGCATTTTCCAGTAAATTTCCCAATATCAGACTCAGATCAGCTCCTTTAAAAGGCATTATCATCGGAATACAAATATCCGTTTTAAAAATTATTTTTTTGTTTTGGGCAGTTACATACCAATATCCAATAAGTGAATCAATCACAATATTCCCACTATTCGATATTGAGGCAATCACCATACCGCCCTCTCCCATAATTTCTTCAATAAAACCTGTCATTTTTTCATATTCTTTATTTTCTGCATAAGCAAGAATGGAAATAAGATTATTCTTCATATTGTGTTTTATATCCCGCAACTGCAACATTGAAAGTTCTCTTTCTTGCTGATGACGTTCGCATAATTCCAGTTGCTGTTCATATACTGCTGCCATTCTCCTTAACCGCAAATCATCAGCCAACTTCATATAGACATAAAATATCAATATGTTCATACCAAGTAAAATAAGTACAGTAAATGTAGAGTTTATACGAGTACGTCCATTATTATTTGCAAATCCAAGCATAAATATATTGTTCATGATATAAATGCTTCCTGTTGGGATCAACACAAGTAAAATACTGTATCTGACCGGCAATTCCTTAATATCATCATCTGTGAACACTTTCTTTAATGCAAGAATTACTGCATTAAAAAATATTTTTGAAACAAAAGAGCCTACTTGGCGAACTGCAGCATATTGAGGGCAGTATGTTATCAAAATATAGTTGCACAGGGTTTCCATCAACATCCAAATCGCATTAAAGGTAATTACAAATACACCTTTGTTCCACCATCTACCTTCATAAGTCATCATAACTGCCAAAAACGTAAACATAATCGTCACAGCAATATTGATGTAGGCAGGAAAACTAATAATCGTTGTTATTCCAAATTGCCAAATCACGAACAGCGTTATACCGATCACCGACAAATACCTTTTTCTCTTACGAGCAAAAAATATATCGAAATAAAAAAAGAATAAATATACTGCCCAAAGGCAAAGCAATATATCTATCCCACACATTAATACCCTATTCGTCCACATAAAACGTATCCTCCATAGAACAATATTGTTCACTAATTATCTTTCTCCGGTCTTCACTGATTGAAATTTTTTGTCCATTATCCATTACTACAGAATCATAAGATTGTCCGGAGATATGTTTATAATTCACCAGAAAAGACTGATGAACTCGCAAAAAAGAAATTTTACATGTTTTAAGGGTTTCTTCAATCTCATTAAGTTTTCCGTACAGTTCAAGGATTTCTTGTTCCGTTACAATAAATATTTTTCGTTTGTTGCTTTCAAAATATAAAATATCCTTGATTGGTACTTTATGATTCATACGTTGATAACTATAGCGAAAATAAAAATCTTCACTATTAATGTCTTCATATACCGACTTAAAGCACTTTTCCATTATTTTATCTGTTACAGGTTTTACAAGAAACTGAAACGGTCTTACCTCAAAGGATTCCCTCATATAACTTTCATGGCTCGTAACATAAATAATTCGCACATTTTTATCGTATGTTCTAATTCTTCTAGCTGCCGAAATACCATCTTCTTTATCCATTTCTATATCCAGATAAATAACATCATACCTCTCACCTGCTGCGATAGCATCTGCTAAACTCTTTCCATTCCAGAATACTTCTATTTCAGTATCAACAAAATTTCTTTTAGCTATATCCTGGAGAAGTCTTTCGATTTTTCCAGTTATTTGAATATCATCATCACAAATTGCTATATTTAACATTCACTCCACTCTCTTCTGCATGTTTGCTGATTTTTTCTTCTCACTCGTTTTTTTTACTATTTGTATAATTGACCAAATCATCTCCTGATCACATGGATCTAACTCTTTATACACTTCCACTAAATCGTAATATTCGTCTAGTACTTCGTTCATTTTCATCTGCCCATTCAAATCTCTTTTTACATCTGAAACTCCCAGCAAATAATCTGTTGTTACATTGAAGTAAGCAGCAATCTTTTTCAGAATATCTACTTTTATTAACGTAACATCTCTTTCGTACTTACTCAACATTTGCTGTGTTATCCCTAATTCTACTGCAAGGATTTCCTGTATTAACCCTCTTTTCTCACGTAATTGTTTAATACGACTTTCCATAATTGCCTACCTCTTAATCATGTTGTACTATCATGCTACCCTATTTCATTCATAGCGATACAAATAATAGAAGTAATCAATTACGCAAAATATGCAAAATACGAAGACGAGCAGTGCAATCGCACTGCTCAAATCTTATTCATGTAGCCATATAAATGATGTTGTTGCGGAATATATTTCCTGATAAATAATATCCGCCATTTCACTTTCAGAAGCTTCTTTATTTTTTTCTCCTATTTCTCTTCCCACTTCATTGTTATGTAAGTCCATATCTCTATGTGCTGTTTTTGGATATCCATCTGATTCTGTTCCTGTAACATCTTTGTCTTCATGAGCAGTTGCAAATAACTCTGCCCTTTCTTTTCCTATTAAAACAGTCATTTCAGCATTCCAAATTCCATGACGAAAAGCATCACTTCTGTTTCCTAAACCATTTGTCCCAAATTTTGCCTCTGTCTGCGAAGTAGCAATATTTTTTGCTTTATTTACCTTTAGGGCATCAAAAGGATAACGAATACATAGTTTCTTTTCTGAATCTGTAAGCGCATTCCAAATATCTATAATCCCTCTTTCCACATCTTGATGATTGGCTTCCAAAAAAGACATGAGCATTTCTTCTGAGTAATCTGGGTGAGTAGCCTTAATGTTCTGGATTTCTGCAATCAATTTTTCAAAATCCTCTTCTTCTGCACCAATCAAATCACTTCTTTGCTGGTCATTTTCGCTTGCCATAACAGAGAATGGAAAAGCCATTATCACCACCAGCATTAGGCTGAATACTTTAAATAGTTTCTTCATAGAATATACCTCCAATCTCATATTATGATTATATTTTACCATATTTAATGTACTATCCCATCTACATGTAATTTTTTCGATTCGCTGTGTAATAATTCCCATAGAGGCATTTTCAAAAAAAAGAATGGCAGTATTAAACAACCGCCATTCCACTCTTCATATACTTTTTACCACAGTAAAATGCAACCCAACCGGTATCTTCCAAATTTACCCATTTTTAGCATTTTCTATCTTTATTTCACTTCTATTTTTACTGTTCCTGAAAAATCATTACCTACAATCCCGATATAATTACTGCCATCTGGTAATGTTATTGTATTTTCATAAGTACCTGTTGTTTTTATTAAAGTTTTAGGTTCATTGCTACCAGAAATAATGAATATTTCAGCTTCTCCTTTTGTTATTTCTAGGTTACAAAACAATTCAACCTGCTTCCCTGCCGCTCTTTCTATTGTTGTTCCTCCAAAAAGATATTCTGTATCAGAAAATTTTTTGTACTCTGCTTGATATGTCCCCGTATAATAATCTTCCCCATAATCTCTTTTCCCTTGCAGGTTTATATCATTGGTTAATTGTACTTCTCCCACCTTTTCGACTACTGCATTATATTTTTCCAACACCTCCTCTTTTGAACACCCAGACAATAACAAGCAAAACATTAGAATAAAGAAACAACTTTTTTTCACTTATAACCACCCTTTCTTTGGTTTGACTTTTTTTGTTTTTGTACGAGTTTTTTTGTTCTCCTTTTCTTTCATTGTTGCGACTAAAATTACAGAAATAGCAACAATAATTATCAAGCTACATAAACACAATGGAAAACTCCATTGTACGGATGTATCATAACTTCTATACCCAATTAATCCCAGACTTGCAGTAATAGGATATATATTAGCCAATGTCATATTTCCTGCTGCAAACATACCTCCATATCCATACACAAAAGCAACAATGACACCTATCATAAAGCCGCCTGATAGTCTGCTTGTTATAACAATAATTGGTAATACCGCTAGATACAAAAATAAATTTTCCAATGTTATTTGTACTAATCCTTGAATTACCAAATTTACTGTAAATCCAGGAAAACCAACTATACATTCTGCAATTAACGTAAATATTGTACAAATAAGCCCAAATAATATTGATAACATTGCACATACAATAAGTTTTCCTACCAACAACTTTTTAAATGAAATTGGAATGGTAATAATATTCTTCAAAACATCGTCTTTTTCTTCCCGCGATATAATATATCCAGCAATCAAAGCTATGCACATTGGGAAAATCATTGACATATTATTTTTGATTACCTGCTCTATTAAGTATCGAAAATCCCATACAGATCCATCATTAGCCATAGAAGTAAAAAGTGTCAATAGAACAGAGAGTAGCATAAGAGCTATCCCCGCCCATATAATATGATAACGTTTTAATTTCAATAATTCGGTTTTTACAATAGTCCTCAATTTTATTCCCCCCTTTTCTTGTACAAACAGTCAATTAATAGTATTGAAATTCCTGCCATAATCCCAAGAATTAATATTACTTGAAAAGTTGAAGGAATTAATCCATTCATTTGTTCAAGGTTCATATTAATTCCATGTCTTTTCATATCTCCAGCACTCCAAAATGTTGTAAGCGGCGTAGGAAGTAACCATAATATTGTCTTAGGTAATGCATCGAAAAGTGCTGTTGCACTCATATTTAAAACGCTATAAAAAATACATAATAAAACAGAGAAAACATAAGTACGACTAAAAAATACCACTATAACAATCAATGGTAATGTTCCTGCGGTAATAAATATTCCTGTTTCAACCGCCAGAAATATTTTGTATCCTAAACCGTATACATCTAACGTAAACATACCAACCAGAACTGTTGCTACCGTTGATGCTATGCAAAATACAACGCCTATAATAAATAGCACTATAATTTTTGCTGTAACTACTTGCGTACTGGATAATGGGATTGTTTTAATATTTTTAAATGTATCATTATCACGTTCAATAAAAAACAACATAGCAGCTACTACTCCGATAATACAGGGTAATAAAAATTGGATTCCATACCCCAATACCATATTGAATAGTCCGTCAAATGCGTCCGCTTTATCAATATATTGCTCCATCATAGCTGGTGTTGTCATTAAATAAGCCAATGGAAGCGGAAACATAAATGCAGCTAAAGTTACTAAAAGAATAAACTTTTTTCTTTTCAATTTTTGAAATTCAACCTTAACTAATTTAAGCAATTCCTTCACCTCCGGTCACCCTTTTAAAATAATCTTCCAATGTTTCTTCGCATAAATGAACTTCTGTAATTTCCAATCCTTGCTTTACAAAAACATAAGTAATTTCTGATCTAGGGATTGTTGTATTATATAATTGAAGTCTATTTTTATCACATATTTGAAAATCATCACATTCAAATTCTTTTCTTAAAATTTCCGCTGCGCGCTGGCTATCCGATACCATAAAATTGACATAGCGACTATTTTTTTTCGCCAATTCTTTCATACTTTCTTCTTCAAGTAAAATTCCCTTATCAATAATCCCTATATCATCTGCCAGTAATTCTATCTCTGATAATATGTGACTAGAAATCAAAATAGTTTTTCCCTGAACATCACATAACTCTCTAATAAACGAACGTACCTCTGCAATACCTATAGGATCCAAACCATTAATAGGCTCATCTAATATCAGCAAATTGGGATTGTGCATAACTGCCAATGCAATGGCCAGTCGTTGTTTCATCCCAAGTGAATATTCCGCAAATAACTTTTTATCACGATAGGGCAAACCGACAACTTCCAAAGCATCTCTTACACACTTACTTTTATTTAATCCTCTAAGCTCCGCAAAAATACGAAGATTTTCAGTCCCAGTCAAATTAGGATAAAATCCTGGTGATTCTATTAAACTACCTATATGCGGTAAAATATCTTTACTATTGGTTTCCATACTTTTCCCAAATATTTTTATGTTTCCCGATGTCGGTTTTGTTAATCCTAACAGCATTTTCATTGTAGTCGTTTTTCCTGCTCCATTACGTCCCAACAGTCCATAAATTCTTCCTTTTTTCACATGCAAGTTCATTGCAGAAACACTCTTTTGCTCTCCATACTGTTTTGTTAAATTATTGGTTTGAATAATATATTCACTCATTTTTTTATACCTCCTTTTTTTATACTGTAATTATATACCAACTACATTGAGATTTCCTTGAAGTAACCTTGAGGTAACCTTGAGATTTTCCTCTTTCTCTATACTTCTTTTTCCACAAGATGTATAATAATTTAAACTATAAAATTTTAGGAGATAAAAATATATGTATGATAAATTTATACTTATCGTTGATGATGAACAAGAACTACTCACCCTTATTAAAACAATCTTTGAAAGAGCAGGCTATACAAAAATAATGACCGCAACATCTGGAGAAATGGCTTTACAAATAATAAGAGAAACTCTACCTGACATGGTTATTCTTGATGTTATGTTACCTGGTATGGACGGATTTGAGGTATTGCAAGAAATCAGAGCCCTCAGTAAACTTCCGGTTCTTATGCTGACCGCCAAAGATGCAGCCGAAGATCGTTTTTCTGGTTTTGAATTGGGAGCAGATGATTATTTAATCAAACCATTTTTGCCTAAAGAACTATTGTTACGTGTTCAAGCTATTTTAAAAAGAAGTTATCCTACAGAGAAACGAATTATAGAATTAGAAAATTCTTTTATAGATATTGATAAGGCAGAAATACATCGTGAAAATAAAATTATTCCTTTGACTGCTAAAGAATACAATATATTATTAAAACTTGTAGATAATGCCAATCACATTGTAACAATAGGAACTCTTTGCCAAACTGCTTGTGGTGAAATGTGGCAAGGGTATGAAACTACCCTCATGACACACATTCGGCATCTTCGAGAAAAAATCGAAAAAAATCCTTCTTCTCCTGTTTCACTGCTAACAGTTAAGGGGCTAGGGTATAAATTGCTAGTGAAAGGAGTAAAATAATGAAGCTTGCCAAGCGTTTTTTTAAAAAATATCTTCTTTCCACCCTTATTATATTGATTTTATTTTTTGTACTAAATATTATTTTAATATGTGGGACTTTACTCATGGCATGGAATAATTCTACTGATCCAGATATACCCGTCCAAACCATTAGCAAAAATATCACGCTCAATGTAGATGGAACAATTTCTTCTACTGATTATATAGAAAATATTCTAAAAAATAAAAGTGCCTGGGCGATGATTTTAAACGAACAAGGAAATGTCATTTGGGAAAAATTTTTACCCGAAGAATTGCCAAGAACCTATTCAAATTTACAAATAGCCAAGTTTAGTCGGTGGTACTTACAAGAATATCCTGTTTTTATCCAAGAACATTCTGCCGGCTTATTGGTTATCGGGTGCGAACCTAATAGTATAACAAAATACAATTTTTCAATAGATATTAATTATATTCACAGCCTAATAGTCGGTATCTTTTTAATGATTTGTTTTAATATATTACTGATATTTATATTATTCTGGCGTAATACACATAAAATAGAAAAATCTATAGTGCCAATCATTGACGGTATTGACTCTATTGCTCAGGGAAAACCCATTACCCTTTCAGAAACAGGTGAACTTTCAAGTATAAATGCTGAACTAAATAAGGCTGGAAAACATCTTCTACAAAAAGAACAGGCGCGTGCCGAATGGATTAATGGTGTTTCGCATGATGTCCGGACACCTCTTTCTATTATTTTGGGATATGCTTCTGAAATCGAAAAAAATGAAGATGCTTCGCAACCTGTACAACTACAAGCAAGTATAATTCGTAAACAAAGCGAAAAACTCCGTAGCCTAATCGCAGATTTAAATTTAACTTCAAGACTAGAATACTCTATGCAGCCTTTAATAAAAACCAGTTTTTCTCCTGTGGAGATTGCCCGCCAAGTAATCATTGGCTTTATGAATGGACCAATAGACAACAAATATTCTTTTGATTTTCATTCATCATCTGATATGATTCCAGTATTGATCAAAGGAGATACGGAACTTTTTTCAAGAATGCTAAGCAATCTAATTCAAAATTGTATTAATCATAATCCTCATGGTTGTGAAATAACAGTTGAAATTTTAAAAGAAAATGATACCTGTATTATTTCCGTCATTGATAATGGTGGCGGTATGACTTCTACACAAATAGAAAAAATGAATAGTGGTATTTTTCCTAATAATATGTACAATTCAAATGGGGAGTCTGTTCATGGATTTGGTCTAAAATTGGTTTACCAAATATTAACCGCCCATAACGGAAATATCAAATATGAAAATATACTTCCTCATGGCTTAAAGGTCATATTAGAGATACCTATTGAACATATTGATCCGTATGAAGAAAAGATCTCTTAAAAGAACAGGTGAAAGCCATTATCTGACTTTCACCTGTTCTTAATTATTTACACTATCATAATATGCTCCCTTTAACTGAAGTAGTTCCACATGTGTTCCGGATTCAATTATTTTTCCTTTTTCAACTACGTATATTGTATCAGCATCTTGTATGACATTCAGTCTATGTGTAACTACAATCTGGGTAATATGTAGTTGTTTCAAATTATTACATATTCTTCGTTCTGTAAGAGGATCTAAGTTGCTTGTGGCTTCATCAAAAATAATAACTTCCGGTTTCAGTGCCAATGCTCTTGCTATAGCAATACGCTGTTTTTGTCCTCCTGAAATGTTCTGTCCATTTTCTCCCACAAATGTATTAAGTCCCAATGGGAATTTTTCTATATCATCTTTCAGTTCTACTAAATCTAAATAATGATATATTTCCTCATCTGTCAACGTATTTGTAATATCCACGTTTTCTCTAATTGTTCCATTCATTGCCATTGGAACCTGAGTAACTATGGCAAATATCCGATCTATATCCTCTTTGCATATTTGTTTTATATCTTCCCCGTTTACTAAAATTTGTCCTTGATAATGAGAAAAGACGTTCAATAATAATTTTGTAATTGTAGTCTTTCCACTTCCTGAACTTCCTACAAATGCTATCTTCTCCCCCTTTTTTAGCATCATACTAACATTCTCTACATCTGGCTTCGTGCTTCCATAGTAAGAAAATGTTACTTGCTGCATTTCCATAGACTCAAATGAATTAATATGCTGAGTACCATTTTTACGGTTAGATTTATAATTCATTAACTCTTTTAAACGAATCATTGTTTCCTTTAAAACATTAATTTGAGGTACCACCAAAGATAGAGTTTGAAATGGACCTGTAAAATATCCGGCAAGTGTGACAAAGGCTATTAACGTTCCTAATTCCAACCTATTATCACAAACCAAGTATCCTCCTATAACGTAAAGTATCAATGAAGAAGCTATTGAAAAAGCCCCCACCACCGACTCCATAATATCACTTATTTGTACACGCTCACGTAATCTCTTAATTAAATGCTTATAATCCTGTTTCAGACTATCACTCAGCATATTCTCTATTCTCATGCACCTTATTTGCTGGATATTAGTCAAAGTTTCTACCATTCGTGCCTGTAATGCACTCTGATCTGCAATATAATTTTTAACCTTTATTCTAGCTTTTTGATTTAAAATCATTACTATTGTTATCTGTATAACAGTCATTACTATTATAACTGCAAACAATGGTATTGACTGTGTTATCATCATTATTCCGCAAAAAACAGCAGTAACCACATCTATCACTGTTGAAATTAGAGCTGTTGATATAAATTCGTATATATCACTGACACTATTAAAGCGATTTTCAATATCTCCTGATGAATGGCTTTCAAAATAACTTAAATCAATATCAAATATTTTATTCAGCATTAAAAATATAGTATCTTTGTATATATTATTCTGTAAAATAAGTATTACCCTTTTTTTAGCTAAATTTGCAAGTAAATAACTTAATGCCACTGATAATATCAGTAACGCATATTTTACAAAATTGAAGCCTAATGTATCATACGTTATTTCATTGACTATTTTTTTTATAATGAGCGGTGGAATCAATATAATTCCCTGTGTAACCAACGTTAGAATACTTGCCAGAAATAATTTGCTTTTATTTATAGGTATAAGAAAAGACTCACGTTTCTCACGTTTATAATTCTTTTCTGTTGGTCGAACACATACAAGTACATCTAAAAAATTCTTTTTAATATATGAATAATCAACCTTTTCTTTTCCTTTTAAAGGATCTAAAAGTATATATTTCCCATATTTTTTCTCCGCAACTACAACATAATGATTTTCTTTTGAACACATGATAATCGGTAAACATTTTATCAAATTTTCTTCGGTTTCGTAGTTTCCATACGCCTTGAATGAAAAATTATGTTCTTCCGTAATTTCTTTCATTTTTGCTAAAGACATACCATTTCTTCCAATACTTGTTGTAGCTTTTAATTCACTAATATCTATCTTATATTTATAATATTGGAAGATCATTGTCAATGCTGCTATACCACAGTCTGTTGTCCCCATCTGGCGAATCAATGGCACACTTTTTTTGTGCATAAATACACCTCCCTAGTATAATAAATTAGTATTGGAAATAATAAATTCTATTATTTCCAATACTATCATTTTAGACTTCCAGAGCAATTACACAAGGTAAATCCTTTTTTATATCTCGCAGCAAAGAATATCCCATGCCACATAGTCCTGTCATAAATCCTTGCAATTTATATCCATATAGATACGCATTATCGCAATCAAATACACCATTACATACATTCTCAGCAATAATATCACGAATATCTACATAATATTTTTCTATCTTTTTATCTGAATGGTCTTTTAAATATTCAAATAAAATTTCTGTATTACCTAAATTACCATGACATAGACAATTGTTTCCTAAAATTCCCTCTTTTAATATTGTATTCACTGCTACTTTTATATCATTTTCTATCAAATCCGAATACCGCCCATTCAATATGACATTTACTTTAGATCGGCTAAGCAATATGCCTGCAGCGCCATGACACCAAGCAACGGTAAAACTTCCTCCATCAGATGCTTTTTCTCCTGCATATACCCTTTCGTCTTTCCAATTTCCTTTTTCTTTCACAAATAAAGAATTTTCAAATTTAATGCCATCGAGCAGTGATAATAAATACTCCTCTTTCTGAGTTACCTGCCATAGTTTTGCCAGTGCTAAAACTATTCCAGATGCTCCATGTGAAAATCCCGCTAACGGCGAAGTTCTTCCATCTCCATTCCATCCGCCTTTAATAGAGCCTTCCTTTTCCTGAGCATTTACTATTATATCTCCTGCTATTTCTGCCGAAGCGATATACTCTTTATTTCCAGTTAGCTGATACATATTGATCAATGTAATAACTGCGCCTGCATTACCATAGACCAGATCAAAACTGTTATCTCTGGTAATCGCTTTCTTTAATATTTTATAGTGCTTTTTTGCATAATCCAAATATTTTTCTTTATTTGTAATTTTATACAGTACCTCATAAGTGTACATTATAGACGCTTCTCCACCAAAGGCGCCACTGCTTTCATTTTCTATTCCCTCATTTCGTTCACACATCTCATCTGTGTATGTAAATAATTCCTTTTCAATCGCATTGCATATAATAAGGTACTCCTTTTGGGGATCAACAGCATACAATGCGTTAAAGAAAATTGCTAGCCCAGACATTCCTTCATATAAATAGGTACCAAGTGGTCTTATATCCCATGAGCAGTCATCTTCATTTCCTATTAGAGTAACACCAATCCAATTAACTTCTGTTCTATCTTTATTAAAAACAGCAGTTTTTATAAGAGAATCAGCCAATTTCTGAACAGCTTTTAACAGATGAGCCTTATTTTTTTCTCTGTGCGGAATCATTTTCATTTGTTGAAGCTCTATCTTTTTATCCTCAACCTGAAATTCGTTTATCTCTGTCAGAATAATATTCATGAACATTAATTGCCTTTTTAAATCATCTTCATCTAACAATACTATCTTTTTCTTTAAGTGTTCCAAACTGGTATATTCAAAATAGTCTTCGATTTTCTCACCTTCTGATCCGAAAAGAGATTTACCTGATGTATTGAGATAAAAATATGGAATGTCCATGTTTAACATGTCTTTTATCTCACATTTCACAACACCTTTATCTCCTTGTGTAGCTTCATACTGTTTAAATAAACTACACAAAAACATTTGTCTATCTCTTCCATCTTGCATAAAATCCGGATGAAAAGATGTGTGTAATAACATAGAATATCTTTGGGTATCCTGAACTAAATGGCGAATATTTAAATTACCAAACATGTCGGCATATTCAAGAAACTTTTCTTTGTTCTCCAAAACATATTTATACGCATCTTCAAATCCTGCATTTATTTCTTTTAGATAATGAAATGCTGATACATTTTCTCCATCTAATTTAACAAGATTTTGATTTACTCCAGTTGTAGGATGTTCATATACAAATCTCATATTTGAAGTACATAAATCCGCTATTTTAGGAATAACTATAGGATATTCCTTTCCCTCACTACCTTTAATTGCACTCATATCTACGCCTTGGCCCAAATTTGAAAACCTATAGTGTGGCAATAAACCTGAGTATAATACTGACTCATGAAGGATATAATTTATTTCCTCCTTTGCAGAATTTGTTCTCCCTCTTCTACGGTTGTCTAGTATAGTTTCTGCATCTATAATAATTGGATATTCTCCTGCGGCAATCACATTTTCTTCATGTAAATCATTTGTATTAAGAATATAACTACCGAAAATCAATATTCCAAATCTATAAAAATACCGTCTGATTTCATCCTCTGTTTTACAACTTTTATAATATACAAATTCCTCCCAACCATACTCCTGACAATCTAATATTTTTGGTTCATACATCTCATATTTACAACCAGCATTTATCTTTCCCAGAAAATCGAAATACACTTTTTCAATTTTTAATGAACGTGGTTTATACACAATTTTAGTGCCATTATCCAACTTAAGAATACTTACCCTATTCCCTTTTTTATGAGAATCCGAGATATTAGAACTTATTTCAACTACATTTTTAAATTCTAAACCTCCACAAAATTTATTCGCAATTTCATTTTTATCTTTATTAAGTCTTTCTAATAAAAGTACATAATAAGAAGATAAGTTTTCTACGGTTTCTGTAACTGAACGTAGTAAACATGGATATATATTGAAAATCTCCTGTTTATACGATTTCTTACTTAAAAAATTATTATTATAATAATCGTATTCTTCCTCTGAATTTCTTCCATTCAGTTTTCCCGTCTTCTTACAAAGATACATTTCAAACATTAATATTCCAAGACTGATCTTCCCTAATCTCTCTAATAAGGTATTTGCGTATGTATCTATAATAGAATCCGTCAAAAAAAGACTTGTTCCATTTTTTAATATGTCTATTCCGTAATTGATTAAAGGTATAAAAAAATTATCAAATGCCAATTTTTCTCCTTTGAATCCGGAATAGTTATAATTGATTGGTTTTTCAAATAATTCTATTTTTACCTTTTCCATTTCTGACATCACGTGATTGTTTTCACATACATAATTTTCAGAATTTAAAACTTTTACTAAATCAATACCATAACATTTCTCAGCAACTCTTAATGTATCTTCTCCTAAAATCTTTTTCCAATATTCAAATATATCTTTTTTATTTTCTGCTTCTGATGTTGTATAACTTCTTTCTGTAAAATATGATGCTCTCTCAGTATTCATGTTCTTAAACACCCCATTCTGCTTTCCATTTCAACTCACAATTCGTATCTGTACTGCACAAACTTCAATTAACGCTTACCCTCTTTATCAACACCTGTGTTTATTTCTTAGGGCAGCAAGGTTTCAGCAAAGTACCAAAATAGCATTCTGCTGTACTTGTACATAAAACTCCGCCGGAATTTCTGGTTTCACCAGCTCCTGCTACAAATTTGTTTAAATCTGCTTCCTGCAGCTCCATCATAACGTTACCAGCTGGATTGCTAAAGTTTTCTTCTCTTGTAATAGGATTTCTCATTTCACTCATAATTATTTCTCCTTTCATAAATCAATTTTGTACAGTACAGATACTAATTCTAAATTGAAATGGTTGAATTATTTTCTTCTGTTCCTTACATTTTAGATAATACACCTTTTATTTCTTGAAATTTTATTCATGTAATAAAATCGACTGTCTATGTAATTTTTGTTAGAATATTAATAGTTTTATTTTTTCACATCTTCCATATAAAAATATTACTGTCTACCAACGTAACCGTTCAAAACAAAAATCTTTTCTACAATGTCAAAAGCGGATATGCGCTAAATCGCATATCCGCTCCAAATTCTTTCAAACCGCAAATAATATTTCCCTATATATTCTCTGCAACTCTCATAATATTCAATTATCCCACCATATTTTTCGATATTTGCTAGGTGTCCTCCCATACTTCTGCTGAAACGCCTGGTTAAACGTCCTTTGGCTTTCAAATCCGAATTCAAGATAAATATCCATAATCCTTTTATCTGTATTTTCCAGCAGATTGGAATAATAATGATGTAATATTCATCACCAAAAATGATTATCAAATTTCAACAAAAAGATGTAAATAATATCAAATACACCGTCTACCTTTTACCTCAATTTTTTTAATCAATCTTATTTCCGCTTACCAACATTTTCTTTTTTTAAAATTTTAGAAGTTTTTACAAGTGCTTCTATTAAAGTTAAACCTGTCAGAATTACAGCAACCCCCATCATAAATAATGTCCATGCTTTGCCCTTATCAAAGGTTACCAAAATAGCTATCACAGCTACAGGCATGTTTATATATCCTAAACTTGTTGCCCATTGAATAAAAAAGTTCGGCCAAAACTTTTTCTCTTCTTCCACTTCATTCACTGTTTTCACTTTTTTGGCGAAATAAAGCATACAGACTATAGATACAGCTATCAGTATTATTTTCCATACACAATTAACTTTCGTTTCCTCTGGTGGAAAAAAGGTATCTATCATGATAACTGCTATTCCAATGATAAATGCTATTTCACTATACAATCCTGAATAAGCGGAATCTTTCATGTCATTTACTTTTTTCTCTAAAGCAGTAATTACAGATTGGTGATACTGTTTTGCACTTTTCTTATTTCCGTTCATGTAATAAATCCTCCATTAATAATAACATACTATTTCATCTCAATTATATCTCCCAAAAACTATAACTTTTTCAACCGATACCCCACATTGACCAACGTTTCGATAATATCATGTCCCATCTTTTTTCTTATCTTCCATATCACATATTCTACTGTTCTGTATGGTATCTGATCATCATGATAATGAATACCCCATACAGAATGATAAATAGTTGTCTTTGGCATTACCCAGTTTGGCTTTAAAGCCAGTAGATATAAAACTTCAAATTCCCTGGGTGTCAGGTCTATCTCCTTTCCTTCGTAGATAACCTGATAGGACATT
The DNA here is from genome assembly GCF_025567265.1 of Dorea amylophila. Lineage (NCBI taxonomy): Bacteria > Bacillati > Bacillota > Clostridia > Lachnospirales > Lachnospiraceae > Dorea > Dorea amylophila. The sequence goes on from NZ_JAOQJW010000009.1 coordinate 46,435, forward strand.
GGATTTAACTGTAATTTCCCGTTGCCCAACACTACATTCTCTTTATATTCTGGAAAAACATACTTCATGTGTATGTCTCCTCTTGATTTGTAAATTCAACTTTTCTCATTCCAGAAAGAAATACTGGACGAAAACTCCTCGCCCAGCACTTCTTCAATTATCAGTTATTTTAATGCACTCTCTATATCCTCCGCTGCTTTTTCTATAATTTGAAGATACTCTTGGAGCTTTTCAGACTGGATATTTTTTTCTGCAAGTGAATTGATTAGAAAGCAACTTGTTTTTATGCAGCTTAGCGGATTTCGGATATTGCTCTGCAGTTCCGCCCGCATAGTACGATAATCATTTTCTATATCCAGTGTCATTGTTACTGCCCTCTCACAAATATCCAGCAGTTGATTGATACACTCTGCCAACTCTTGCACCGGATCATTCAAATACCTGCACCTAACTCTTTGTTCCAAACATTGTTCAGAAAGAATATCGTTCAAATCATTTAACAGCAGTCTACATTCTCTATCACGTTCCATTTCTACAGCTCCATTCATGCACGAAAATCAATAATAGAAAATTCCTTTTTCTCCGGTCGGTATTTGTATATAAAATCATAAGCGCCATAATTTTCGTCTAAATCTTCACTTATGTAAAGAGCAGATATTCCCAAACTTTTTGCTGCATGATAAGTAAGTATTGCAAGTTCTGCCTTGCTCTGCTCTTGCATTCTTTTGAATAAATCGAATATCACAACAACCTTCCTGCCTCCGGAAAAGGCACGCGCACAGATACATCTCATTTCTTCTCTATGATTAAGATCCGAAGGATATTTTTGTAATAAGTACCCTATGTCAAAAGCCTTAACCAATTCCTCTATATTGGTTTTATCTCCGTCTAACAGACTTGGCATAGAAATATTTTCTTCAATCGTCATAAATTCAATCAGCGGAAACTCTTCTGCCGCTATCCCAAACAAGCGCCTGTTTAAAAGAGAACGACTATTTTCGTCCAAATCAAGCCAGTCTTTATTACATACAAATATCTCATCTGTTTTCGGTTTTCTATATCCGCAAAAGATTTCAAAAAGTATCCGTCCAAAATTTTCCCCACACATAAAAAAGCAAACTTCTTTGGAATTTACCTCAATGTTTAAATTTTGTATATAGGCTTCCTCGTCTGTCATATTTTCAACTAGAAGTGGATACATAGTTTCTCTCCCTCACATTAAAAGGCACTAGATAACAGAAAATTTTATTCTTACCTAGTGCCTTTTTCTAAACTGCCTTTGCCTGCATTTGCAAGTTTTACCACCAACCAGTTACTACTGCTGTACAGTTATTGTATCCACTCTCCATACAATCTTGTAAACAATCATCAGGATCACAGTACTGTACTTCGATTTCAAACATTTCTTCCTGTACTACTTTTTCTAATTCCTTCATAATAACCTCCTTTTCTACAAAGCGATGGGCAGATACCTGCCCACCGCCCTGTCCAAAACTACATAGGAACAATCGCAATTACAATAATACTTAAAATTGCGCCTCCCGCACTTGCCGCAGGGACAAAGTCTGTCAACATAGCCTCGTCTAATGATGTTCCGTTTAACATTGATAATGGTTCAAACATGTCACATCCTCCTTTCTACAAGCGTTTTATAGGAACTTCCTATGGATTAAAAGTAAGCGATGAATAATCCACCGGTTTTTCAGTATCCAAAATTTATGAGATAATCCCTCTAAGGAGTGGTATCTCTATAACTTTTCCAGTTTTTTGCACTTAGGACCATTTCACTTCAGTTCTTCTGGTACCTGTGCTAATCTCACTCCAAATAAAAAACAGGAGTTGAATTTTTATGCCTAAAAAAAATCCAAGACGTACAGATAAAGAATGGTTGGATCTGATCCAGGAATGCCGGTCCAGTGGTCTTTCTGATAAATGCTGGTGTCAGGAACATCATATCCATACAAGCAACTTTTATTACCAGATACGAAGACTTCGACAAAAAGCCTGTGAGATACCGGAACCAGTCCATTCTTCTTTTTCAGGAAAACAGGAAGTTGTACCGCTTTCTTTTGAGGAACCGGCAGTCTGCCCATCCTCAGTGCAGCTCAAAACGGATACCATTCCAGACTCTGTTATAAAGATCACTTATCACAGTTTCCAGATTGAGATCACCAACGCAGCAGACCGTGAGACCATATTTCATACGTTATCAGCGCTGCAGGATTTATGTTAGGTGATCTGTCCGGTGTGTCTAAGATCTTCGTTATCACCGGACGTACAGATATGCGAAAAAGTTTCGACGGGCTTATGGCTATCATACGCGATACTTATGAACTCGATCCGTATGCAAATGCAGTTTATCTTTTCTGTGGAAGGGATAGCCGTAAACTTAAGGCACTCCATTTTGATAAGGATGGTTTTGTGCTGCTCCAGAAAAGGCTTGACGGAAACGGCAGGTTCCAGTGGCCGCGGAATGCTTCGGAAGCCCGTCTTTTGACGCGTCAGGAATTCCGGTGGCTTATGGAAGGTCTTTCCATCGATCAGCCCAAAGCAATCAAAGGCACAGGCAGAAAAAAAGATTTCTGATCCTTTGTGCAAAACAGAGAATTTTAAATTTTCTATATCCGTGACAGCAGGCAGCCGCCAGACACTTATCCACTGCTTTCTTTTTTCCTTTCGAATGCGATGTGGATGAGACTCAAAAAAACATCTGTTTTAAAACAGCAGGTGGATATCTTTCCTAAAAGAATGAGCATACAGGCATATCTTTCATTTTTTTAGGAAAGATATCCACAACTGAGGTACCGTCAGATTGACAGTACCATCTGTCCCGTCTGTTTGCCATATCCCCGTACTTCTTTTATAATAGGGATAAGAAAACAAAGGACGGAAATGCCATGCCTCATGATACAGAAGATATGATCCAGCTTTTATTAAACACGAATAAAGAACAGGAACAGACCATTGTGGATCTCAGAGCTACCATAAAAGAGCTCCGCAGCACTATTGCGAACCTGAACGAGACGATAGATGAACTGAAAAGGAAGATCTTTGGAACATCCAGCGAAAAGACCAGGCGTCCTGATCAGGAGGAAGGAATCCAGGAGGAAGAAACGGTGACCGTTGTAAAAGAACATACACGGACCAGAAGAAAAAAGTCTGTTCGTGCAGATCTGTATGAGGCCCTTCCCATAAAAGAGATCTCCTGCGATGTTCCCCCGGAAGAAAGGATCTGTCCGGACTGTGGTTCCCCGATGGAACACCTGGGGTATAAGTTTGTCCGGGAAGAACTGCGTATCACTCCGGCAAAAGTGGTAAGGGTCCATTACATGCAGGAAACCCTTATGTGTCCTGTATGTCGGCAGGAGGATGAAACAATGATCGTAGAGGCAAAAACACCGACACCGCTTCTTGCCCATAGTCCCGCATCGCCGGATATGGTGGCAATGGTCATGTACCAGAAAAGCTTTCTGCACCTTCCCTTTTACCGTCAGTCAAAAGACTGGATGGAAAAAGGGGTGCCTGTCCCAAGAGAAACTGCAGCGCACTGGTACAATTACTGTTCATTGGAATATCTCTCTCCAGTCTATGAAGTAATGCATCAGGAACTGCTGGCAAGAGAGATCCTCCATGCAGACGAGGTACCCTGTCAGGTGCTTCATGAAGAGGGAAAAACTGCCACTTCAAAATCCTATATGTGGATCTACCTGAGCGGGACTGATGGAAAACCACCGATCATCCTGTATGATTACAGACCCGGACGGAGCGGGGATTATCCGATAGAATTTCTCCATGGTTTCACTGGGATGCTCCAGTGTGATGGGTATAGTGCATACGGCAGGATCGAAGATGTTGTCCTGGTCTGCTGTCTTGCCCACTGCAGGCGTAAGTTCTTTGAAGCAGTCCCAAAAGCACGTCAGAAAAAGCTGAAACTTCTGGACATTAATTCTGAACAGGAACTTGCAGAACCTCCGCAGGGAACTGCAGAAGACAGTTCCCTGCTCCCTGCCGAAAAAGGAGTTGCATTCTGTAACCGTCTTTTCTATATGGAACGTCTCTACAAAGAACTTCCACAGGAAGAACGAAAACAGAAACGCCAGGAAACAGAACCTGCCATCTGGAATGAATTCTGGACATGGTTGGAAACCCTGGAGCCTGCTGGCGGGAGTAAGCTTGAAAAAGCGGTAAACTATGCCTTTAATCATAAAGAGACCCTTATGAATTATCTACTGGATGGAAGATGCGAGATCTCTAATAATGCAGCGGAACGTCGGGCAAAAACCTATGTGACGGGGCGTAAAAACTTTCTGTTTCATGATACTGCTGATGGAGCAACGGCAAGTGCCATTGTATTGAGTCTCATAGAAACAGCGAAAGCCAATAACCTGAACATCTATCATTATCTCTACACCTTGCTGCTGTATATGCCGGACTATAAAAATGAGCCCGCAGGCATAAAACAGCTGCTGCCATGGAGTGACTTTATAAAAGAAAGATGTACCGGGATCATAGATATCGAAAAAGTAAGACCTGAAGAACGTGGGAACCTGAATATTTAAGGTTCCCAGGAAGTCGTGACCGGGTGATTATTCATCGCTTACGATTAAAAGATAACATTTTCTTTTGAAATTGATGTGCTATTGAAGTGAAAACCATGTGAAACTCTGGTTCTGTCAGAAATAATTTGATATGAGTTTTCATCTTTTAGAGAATATTAGTGCTTGATACAAAAACAGGTGATCCCAAGATTTTGAAATCACCTGCACCTTATGTGGGAGTATCCCAAAGTTTGTGTAAACCTCCAAACTGATGTAAGATAGAATTACTCAGTTTGGAGGTTTATTTTATGGCAAGAAAAAAGGATTCACCACAAAAAGCAGCGCTTAGAGAACTCATGGGAAACTACCTGAAAGAAAACAATGTAAAAGTAAAAGATGGAACAGATGTTAATTCCATTATGCGGGATATGATGTCTATCATTTTGGAAGGTGCCCTTGATCAGGAACTGGATGAAGAACTGGGATATTCCAAGTATGATTATCGAAATAAAGAAACCGATAATTCCAGGAATGGATATTCCCAGAAAACGTTACATACCAGTTACGGAGATATGGAGATTGATATTCCAAGGGATCGAAAAGGTGACTTCGAACCACAGGTTGTAAAGAAGTATCAGAATTCGATTACGCAGGACATGGAAGAAAAGATCATTTCCATGTACGCAAAAGGAATGACTACTGCCGATATAGAAAGCCACATGCGTGAATTATACGATCTTGAGATCTCCGACAGTACTGTCAGCCGGATTACTGATAAGATCCTGCCAATAGTAAAAGAATGGCAGGAAAGGCCATTAGAAAGTGTGTATGCTGTTGTATTTATGGATGCGATCCATTTCCATGCCCGTAATGAGGGGCGGATTGTAAAACGTGCTGTTTACATTGCGATTGGGATCGATATGGAAGGACGTAAGGATGTCCTCGGAATGTATGTTGGCCAAAATGAAAGTGCCAAGTTCTGGCTCTCCATCCTGAATGGCCTGAAAAACCGGGGTGTAGAAGATATATTAATTGCGTGTGTGGATGGACTGACCGGTTTTCCACAGGCAATTGAAGCAGTATTTCCCCAGACCGAGATCCAGCAGTGCATCATCCATCAGATCAGGAACACCACGAAATTTGTTTCTTACAAAGAGATCAAACCACTTATGGCAGATCTGAAGCGTGTATATGCAGCTCCTACAGAAGAAGTTGCATTGGCAGAACTGGACAGCTTTGACGAAAAATGGAGCGGGAAATACCCTAAGATTGCAAAGTCGTGGAAAGATAACTGGGCAAATCTTTCAACGTATTTTAAGTATCCGGAAGCTGTCAGACGTCTGATCTATACCACGAACACGATTGAAGGATTTAACCGCCAACTCCGAAAAGTCACCAAATCCAAGACGGTATTTCCATCCGATGACAGTCTCTTGAAAATGCTGTATCTGGCCATGATAGATATCACCAAGAAATGGACCGGACACCGTCAGGATTGGGGACAGATCCATTCTCAGCTGGAAATTTTCTTCGAAGAAAGATTGGAAAGGTTATAAGCAGAATGCATGCTAGGCAGGGCTGGCACAGCCAGTCCTGCTTGACATGCCTTAAAACTGCATTATAATACAAACAAGGACAGAACCCTGAAAAACAGGTTCTGTCCTCGATAACTAATGACATATCTTATATCAGTTTTTTCTGTTTACACAAAACTTGAAACGCTCTCCCTTATGTATCCTTATTCTTTTTTATAAAATTCGTAGCATCTGAATATAATTCACATTTTCTTTTTCTGATAAACGTTCTCCGAATTTCCGGAATCTGTTTTTCTCGTTCTGATAGAAATTCAATAGCTCCGGCTTTTCCTCACACTCTAAGTACACAACGCCACCGCCAATTTCACGCTGTACATGTTTAAGAATGGTCAATACCGCTTCCATCATCTTTCCGCCATCTGGAACAGGTGCGTCTTTATGCTGATAATTTTTTCCAAACTGACCGATCAGAAAAGCAGAAAGAGCATATTCATCTGTCTTCTCATTTTTTTGTGCATACCGCTGTATCTTTTTTTGCAACGTAGAAGAAAGATTTTTTCCCCAGATTTGCACTGCTTTATGTGTGATTGCAAAAATTGCCAAAACCCTGCTATACTCATCTAACAAAAGATAAGTAATGGACATCTTCCGTTTTGCGAACTCTACCGCATTATTCCGGACAAAATTTTCTATTTCTTTATTCTTCGGACACGAAAAACCGGAGAGGACATCAACCACTGACTCCTCTCCTATAAGTTCTATATAATCTAAAATATTTACAACTGCATAATACATCTCTCTTAGTTCCTTTTCCTACCCAGGAATCTGCGTAATTCTTCTACACTATCTAATATTGGAATAGACGGTGCAGAAGGTTTCCATACTGGATCTTGACTGGACTTTTCAAGTGCATCTACAAATGCTTCTGCTTTTTTCGGATCTTCAATTACAACATTGGTAAGAATACTTGATGTAGCCATATAAAAGCACCTCCTCTTCTCTTATCATTCTCTTTGTTCTAAAAAGCGGTTTTATGCTGGCTGTCAGCCGCGACACCCTTCCGAATGTCTGAAATGTCGCCGGTATCATTCAGTCCCCGGTGCGGACTCACCGTATCTCCCTGGTGTGGGCGTAATACTCTTTCGAGTATAAAATAGTCCCAATATTTACCCTGCCTAGACGCAGTACAGCTTTTACGTGCCGCTACACGAAACCTTTTGGCTTAACTATATTATATGTGATATCCTAAGAAATATCAATGGTTTCCCCAAAATTTGTATCCTGTTATAGAAGGTTCATGGTCGTTTCCATAAACTTTTTCTATAATCTGTATCCAATACTATTTTATGAAAATCCAACATTGTGTGCTCTTGCATCAGTTTCTCACCCAATTTCACAAGAGGATTGGTTTCCCATTCCGGATCAATTCCTGTTTGATGAAAGTATCTTGCATAAGCAAATCCCTCCGCTACCGCATCTGAATTTTCAAATACTCCCACCATTGCATCTGTAAACTGTACAATGATTGAGTTTCCAAAAATACCCTGCAATTCTTCCGCATTCGCATCATCATATTTCTCTACATCAAAAAATAAAGAGAAATCATACGTATTCTCTTCTCCGTCTTCTGTTTCATAAGAAATGGTTCCAAAAATATCTCCCTTGCCAGACGGAAGTTCGATTGACTCTGAAAGCTCTAATTCATATTCAATACCATTGAATACTGTCGTTGCTTCAAACATTTGTGATATACAGGTACCTTCTTTTTCATAAATATCTTTTTGTAAAAAGGAAATAGGATTATACTCCATATTTTCCCATATCTGTTTTCCTTCCACTGTCCGTTTACACAAAGAATTTAAAAGCAGCATCATTGTTTCCTGATCTATTTCTTCATATACGTTCATAGGCAGCCTCCTTTTCTTTGGATTATCCACAAAAGTTCTGTAAGGGTTTATATTAATTTCTGGTTACAACATGATATTTAGTCAAATGACGTATGTGCGCGCCTTCTTAGTAGTTGCCAATATTATATGGCGTATCTTCCAAAAATTCAATCAGAATATAAAAACTTTTACTCACACTATCCTGCCTTTACATCTTTTTTAGTCTATACCCTACATTGATCAATGTTTCTATAATATCATGCCCCATCTTTTTTCGTATCTTCCATACTACGTGTTCCACTGTTTTGTACGGAATCTGATCATCATAATAATTACTCCCCCAGACCGAACAATAGATATTCTTCTTTGGAATAACCCAATTTGGTCTTTGTGCTAAAAGATACAGAACTTCAAATTCCCTGGGAGCTAAACTGATTTCTTTTTCTTCATAAATAACAGTATATGACATGGAATCAAGTTGAAATTTACCATTTCCTAATACAATTTCAGATTTATATTCTGGAAAAACGGTTTGCATTCATTTTCACCTCCATTAGCGTCTACTAAATTGGATCATACTATTTTATGCTATTAACAATTTTCTTGATACTTTATACGTTATCCCAAATAATACATTTTTTGTTATTTAGATACAAACAATGGGCAAAGCATAATGTGCCCTACCCATTGTTCCAAATTTCCTATTGTGAGTATTCTAATACACTATCGCTCACACATTCCATTGTATACTGATAAAATTAAATTTGTTTCAAAATATGTATCTGAATATTCATAGTCCATATTGCCACAATATTTATTTGCTAGGTTTTCTAAAATCATCATGCCCATACCGAGATGCCCATTTTTAGTTGAAACCAACTTCCCTTCTTTAATTTTAGGTTTTGTACCTATTGTATTACACACCTTTATAACAATATATTCTTTAAATCTATGGATACGTAAAATGATTTTTTTACATTGAATACTGCTTTCTTCGCACGCTTCTACAGCATTATCTAACAAATTAGCAAATAAAGCTGTAATATCTGTTTTATCCATAAAATCAAAAGTAATATCTTGCATATTTACTTCAAATTCAATTCTTCTCTGTTCACATATCTGCATTTTGTTCCATATGATTGCACAAACTATTTTATCGCTACAATAAAATTGTGGTTGAATTTCTGTAATATTACTAATCAATTCCTTTTCGTAATCTGTTTTATCGTTTCCAGTCAGTTCACTCAAAACTTGTATATGTTTTTTGGTATCATGTAGTATCTGCTGCATTTGTTCATAATTATCTTGTAGACCTTCATAATACCTCTGCGTCATCTCTAATTGTTGTTCAACTAATTCTGCTCTTTTTTCCATTGTAGCCTTTTTGGATAACATCTTATACAAATAAAGAATTCCCGCATCAAGAATTACCACCCCAAAACTTACAATTAATAATTCTATATTATTTTTTTTCCCTATTTCGTGTTTGACGAAATAACCTAAAATACTAAATTCAAAAACCATAAGAAAAATCATATAGAAATGTAAAATTCTTGAAATAGTATTTATTTGACAGTGTTGCAAAATTTGTATTACTAACTTATATGTGCATAAAATAATAACTGCATTTCCTATACCTGATACCAAAAAATATTTAGGATTGGTTATAGTATTATATGTACTACTTTGTAACACTGTGGAGAAAATAACTGTTACCACTATATCCGCAATTGCCAAATAGATAATTATTATTCCAGAATTAATTAATATACTTTTATCATGTGCTATATACAAACTTTTGCTTAATCCGTATAACAAAAGTGTTGAAAACAAAACATTTAATATCGGAATTCCAAACCATGCTATTCCGACACTCAAAATCACATATATGACATATATTCCTGTAAATGTTAGTTTATTATAACTAAATTTTCTTTCATATAAAGATTCCATAACATCAAAAAAGACATATCCAGTTACTATACAGGAACACATAACCCCTATAAGCCGAAGCACGTCAAACACCTCCCATTTAAATTTTATCAAATGTTGATTGCAAGAAATCATTAAACTTTGCTTTAAATCCTACTGCACGTTTCTGTGCCAATGGGATAGTACCTCCGTTTTCCATAAGTATATCAAACCCTTTGATGCGTTTAATGTGTAGCATGTTTATGATAAAGCTCTTATGTGGCGATTCAAAATTATATTTATTAAATTTTTCATACAATTCTTTCAAACTGTACGTAGCTATGTACTCACCCTGTGATGTATTAATCAAAACTCGCCTTGACATATACTCAAAATAATATATATCATCTAATTCTAATGTCAAAACTCCTTTTTCTGTTGTAAATGCAAATTTCTGTTTTTCTATTGAATTATCTAAGTAATGTATAACTTCTTTTAGAACGTTAAAGATTCTATTTTCTCGCACTGGTTTTTCAACATAATCAAATGCATGTACTTTATAAGCACAACTTGCATATTTACTGTAATTTGTTACATAAACAATTTTACTATTTACATCCCAGTTTCTTAACTTCTTTGCAGTTTCTATTCCATTAAGCCCTGGCATATCTATATCTAAAAATATGACATCAAAACGAATATTTGCCTTTAATAATTTTAAACCACTTGTAAATTCAGCCACCCACACAGGTCTTCCGATATCGGCAAAATATTCTTTCACTATAGCAATCAGTTTGCTGCATATCTGTTTATCATCATCACAAATAGCTACTTTTATCATTTGTATCACCTCCGTTATCCAACGCAAGTATATTTATAATTTTATATCATACCTAAAAAAAGAGGATTTTTCACTATTTTTAATAAATAATATCTAGAAAATCACTTATGTTTTTTGTCTTCCTTTCCCAATCAGTAACATAATTGTTTCTATAACCCAAGCACATATAATTCCATTTATAATTTCCTTAAAAAATAGGGATAACAGACAAATTATCCCTTCTATAATTAAAGTTTTTATTGTTTTTTTCTTATATATTGTCAATTCCTCTCGACTTAACGGTCTATTTGAAGTTTCTTGTGGAGAAAAAGTACTAATAGCCCCTGCACAAATACCTAAAATAATATATATCACGAATAATTCTACATATTCAAGAATATAAAAAAGAAGTATGGAAAACGAAGTAACAATCCCTGTACAAGCATAGCATCCTTTCGAACTTTTTGCATGATATCCGCCGGCATACTTTCGTATACCGGCATATGCCACCAAGAACACTGCTGTACATATGAATTTTTTGCAAATCGTTCCCAATAATAAGATTGTAACTATATGAAATATTTTTTTTATTAACAACGTCAATCCATATTGGTATAATTCTGAATCTTGCTGATGTATAATATTGTTTTTAATGAGTATTTTTACAACTCTCTCAACCATCTTTTATTTTTTTCTTTTCTCAATTTATGTACGCATTGAGGCATTTTAGGCTGCCCATGAAAAAATACACAAGTTGTATTTGCACTTCTTTCAGCCTCCTTATATGACATCTTTGCAATAAATTCAGCGATACCTCTTTTTACATTCATTGATCCTTCCTCCGTTTCGTGTCTATTATATTATTACATATAAGATTATATTTTTCTTTTATCTTAAATGCAATAGCAATGGACAAACTACGAATTATCAGGTTAAACTACGATTAGGTTCTTATATAACCTTTAGAAGTCATTTATACTTGTGATGCTGATATGATAGGTGTGTTTGTATCTGCCAGAGGCTAACATCACCGCCAAGTTGTTTCTAGATTCTTCGAACTCACACTGAGAGTAGAAAATCCTGATAGATTTCTTACATTTCCAATGGAACAGAGCCAAGAGATCCTTTTATTCTTAATTCAGTAAGCTTCCGTAGGAATCATTCATCCGATATCAGTATCAATAGATTGACATATTTTTCCAAGATTTTAATATAGCTACCTGCTGTCCTTGCTATTTCCAGATCAATAAGCAGTTCTGAACGACAGACATATTTGGTGTTGCAATAATGTTTATAGGCTTCTACGTCAAAAGCATAGATCATATACGTTTTACTACAATCTGTGTTTGTACCAGTAATAAATTCGATATATACCAGCATACCAAACCTATCTTTTAATGGAACTTCTTTTAATTTTAGGTTAGCAAACTAGTTACACGAATGTTTTTAATAACTTTATAACTCAGTGATGTTATATAGAATAATATCTTTTACATACTGCTTCTAACAAGGGCTCCGGATATTTCTCGACAAGCACAGCATCGGTACTATTTGCATCCAATAGTTATGATATAGATAATTTTTTAGTACACTATAGCACACAATTAATCGTTTTCTTAGAAACACCGCAGCGCTCAACAATATTCTGTTGACTGAAATTTAGGCTTGATAGCCTGAGAATCTCACGATAATTGGTTTTCCCAAAAAAGGAATTTCCGTTTTCTCTGCATGAATAGTAAAGACACGGACACCAGAATACTCAGCAAATCATTTTTATTACTGTATATTGATTATGATATACAACATTAACCATAGTGATTTTATTTTTTCTCAATTTCTTATTTATTTTATTTATTAATTTTTGCGACAAACTCTTTTTTGTAAATATTCGTACAACATACCAATCTTTATATTTATGAATTCGTATATAAAAATGAAACACTTTACCATAAAAATATAAGTCATGAATTACTTGAATTAAGTATATTTCAACTCTTGCTATAGACTTTTTCTGTCCTTGTAAATTATTTTTATCATAAAACCACTCTATAATACATAATGGACATTTTTCTTTTATTTTTTTCTCTAAAAGTTGACTCCATTCAATACATTGATATTCCATCACATCTTCTCCTTTTCCATTTTATATCAATATACAACTTTAAGTTCTATTATTCAACGCTTAAAGATTATTTCTGAACACGGAAGCATAAAATATAATGATATGAAACATAGGAGGTGATACTGTATGCAAAAACCTGATAAAAGAGCAATTGGTGAACGGATTAGAAAACATCGCGAGGAACTCAACATGAGTAGAGAACAGCTTTCCGAAATAATGGGTATTACTTCAAAGTTTCTCAGTGATATTGAATTTGGTCTTCGGGGATTTTCAATTGAAAAACTTTTTTTATTTTCAGAATCTCTAAACCTTTCAACCGAATATATTCTGTTCGGCACAGGTCCTTCTATTAATGATCGTATTTTTTTACAAAGCATTAATAAATGCCCAGAAGAAAAGAAAGAATATCTCCTCTTAATACTCAATAAAATCATAGAATCTTATAATATAGATACTAAAACTGTATGAAATACTCAGCAGGATTATACCTCGATCTACCCCTTATGTGCTAGATTTTCATGTATCAAAACCGTATTCAACATACAAAAAGGG
>NZ_JAOQJW010000009.1:60025-129942 GCF_025567265.1 Dorea amylophila
CATTACTTCTCCCATATCGCATTTTCTCCTTTCGTTTTACTCAAAATCAGTCTTTCTTATTAAGCACCATTTGCATTTGCGGTTAATGCTCCGCCTGCTGTTCCACCCAGCGTTCCGAAGGCAATTGTACTACCTCCACCAACCAGACATCCTGCTGCACATCCTGCTGCGCATGTTCCTGAACACAATGTACCTGAACAGTTATCTACTGGCATTACTTCTCCCATATCGCATTTCCTCCTTTCGTTTTACTCAAAATCAGTCTTTCTTATTAAGCACCATTTGCATTTGCGGTTAATGCTCCGCCTGCTGTTCCACCTAGCGTTCCGAAGGCAATTGTACTACCTCCACCAACCAGACATCCTGCTGCACATCCTGCTGCGCATGATCCTGAGCACAATGTACCTGAACAGTTATCTACTGGCATTACTTCTCCCATATCACATTTCCTCCTTTCGTTTATTTATTATAAAGCTATAAAATAGCATTATAATCGTTTAATAGTCGAGGCTCAAATACTCTTTGTTCCAACCAACGAATTCCACATTTGAGATATCACTAGCTTTTTCTTCAATATTTGCCGGACAAAACATATTATGTACATTTGAACTTTCGTGAGACGCTAATTCAAACACACTACAGTCAGAACAAAAATATCTCATAGAACAATTCTTGCAATACACAACTTTATCTTTTGAATAAGTCCAATAAGAATAAAGGTCATCTTTACTTAGAATTTCATGCAGTGTATTGTCGGTTATATTTCCTAATGCTTTATGTATTCCCGGACACGGATTCACATTTCCAAATAAATCAATAGAAAAAACACCGTATAAGCATGGATTATAACTTTTTCTCAAATAAAATTCTCGCGGATTTCTATACTGAGATAACATCTTTTGATTCATTCCAATATGTGTCAATTTTTCTCTTTTTTCCATGTCCACAATATCAGCTATCATAGGAGTTATACCCAATTCTGTTTTAATATCCCTAATAATAGCCTCTGCATAATTCCGATTTTTGTCATATATCTGTAAAGTAACGGAATACGGTATATTATTCTTGTGTAGTACGCTGAATAGTTTTTCTTGTTTTCGTATAAACTCCTGCATTTCTTCACTCAAAAACTCAGAAAATCTACGTGTGGCAAAAACAACAATGTTTAATTTTATTTTTTCATATAAACTGGAAACTTTTAATATTTCATTTGCTTCAACACTTCCAGGCGTAGTAATTATCAAATTTATTCTACTGTTTTTTTTGCACTGTTCTATAAGTTTGTAAATAACTTCTGATTTGCAAAATGGCTCTCTTCCACCTAAAATCAATTCTTTTACACCAATCTCTTCAAGTTCACTTACTAATTTGTCGTATTTAATACTAGCCTCTTGATGATTTTGATTTCTAAAACAGCTCTGGCATCCCAGCCAATTTATATATTTTGATTTTCCACAAAAAGAGCATTTCAAATTACACTCATTGCTAATCTCTAAATAACATTTTACATATTGTGGAACTGGTTCAAGCATACCTTTTTTCTGAATTGGTGCATTAAAGCGAAACTTTTCTATATGAACTTCATTTTCAAAAAAATCTCCAAGTCCTTTTTGAGCCAACATCCCAAGAAAGTCCATACACACATTCTTGTGCTTTTCATATTCTTTTAAGGTATCCAGGTCCACATTATTTTCTAACCTTTTAATAAGCATTCCTGCTTCGCGATTAAGCATATAGATAAAGTTATTTTTCATATCATAAATACTATAATCTTTTTCTCCTGCAACCAAAAATGCAAATGCATTTAATCTGAAAAACATATATTATCCTCCCTATATAGTCAAGTCTTTTTCCTTGAAAATCAAGGATTTTTTAATCTTTCATCAATTAATATCTCAGAAGAAGGAGCCATAGGAATGGACATTTCTCTGTATCTGGTACGAAAATAGAGGATTTTGGGTACACGAAGTAAAACGTCTTGGTCTTTCGTTCTACATGGCCTTGTGTATACCCATCCATCTACGGTAGCGAACCTCCCATGTCTACCAGGATCATCAGTCTATGCCGAGTCCTAACTTCTCTCGTCCCGCCTGTCCATAACCAGGGTGTCAGCTCAGCTCCTAAACAGGGTCACGCCCTCTGGAAAATATTCCTGCCGACTACTGGCTCATTCTTTGTTTGTTGTATTACTGACTTCTTTCCTGCAACAGCACTTTTCGGTGGACGTTTTCCTGTTACATTTCATTTCTTTGTTGTTTCCAGCTCCTATATCTTTGAATTACATTTAATTATTTTCTAATTCTGCAGTATCTGTATCTAGAAAATATCTGCAATTTGGGTTTTCTTCATAAATTGAAACGTATCGTGATAAATTTGTTTTTACAACATTACGATGAAATGCACACCCAGCTTTATTCTTTTTAAATCCATTTTCTGTTTCAAAATTCAAATAGCAATATCCACAAAGCTTTTTAATCGGACAATTAGAACAGTCTTCTAAAGCAACCTCATTATATTCTTTCATAATTTTTAAAACTGCTTTTCCGTCAATCCCTTGTTCAACATTTCCTATAGAATTATGTCCATTAACTCTTTCACATATATCAAATATTCCTGATGAATTAACACATATTTTCTGTCCCGGAATACATGCTCCACTGCTCTTAATACAATGTCCTTGAATTTCATCAATTCTCCGCCTAACTATTACAGACATTGGTCCCCCACCTGCTATAGCTGACAAATACGAACTTATTTCTTTATCTGCTACTTTCTTTTCATGAAATTTACGCATTAAATTTTTTATTCTATCATCATATTTTTGATTATCGGTATCTGAAAATTGATCATAATAATTTGTTTCATTATCGGAAACTTTATTCACAAATATGGCTCTAGGAATGTTATATGTTTTTTCCAACTCTTCGTAAAATTCTTCAACTTTTTCAATATCTGTTTTAGGATCAAAAACGCAAACCGCATTTACCCTTGTACGAAAATAATAAGGATATGCTTCACTCAGCTTTTTAATATTATTTGCAATTTGTTCAAAGCTTCCACTTCCATCAATTTTAACTCTTAACCGATCATGTTCTTTTTGTGGACCATCAATACTTATAGCTAAACCAATTTCGTTTTCTGCTAGGAATTTTATATTCGCATCATTCAGTAACAATCCATTTGTTGTAAGCATATAATAAACATTTTCTTTATAAAATTGGTTAATATATCTCACAGCGTACTTAATTGTTTTCATATTCATAAGAGGTTCACCACCATAAAAAGTGATTCCTATTTTCTTTCTTGGATTACGTCTTAATTGAGGTGAAATCAGCTCAAAAAAGTAATCAATAGCACGTTTAGCAGTTTCCTCTGTCATATACTTACAACTTTTATCTTTTGTCAAATGATATGCGTCTGAATAAATGCAATATTTACATCTTAAATTACAATCATCTGTTACTGATAAAATCAATTGTCTTGCTAAATTACTACCGATAAAGTCAACAATTTCCTCTTCTCCTGGATATTTCACGCGAATATCACACTCTTCCAAAAAGGCTCCAGTTTGATCCAACAAGTAGGATAAATAATGCACTTTACTTTCGTGTACATCACCATCTTTTAGTATATCTTCTGTCTTATTACCTTCTAGCAATTGTTTCAAAATTTTTTCATCTTCCTTACTCCATGGTAAAATAAGGCCTGTGGAATCATCATATAAATATTCGTTTCCTTTTTTTGATTTAAATGTCAGTGTCATTCGTTTTTTCATTTTTATTCTCCTTATCTAAGTTAATTATTTTATCAAATCGAATTCCATCTATATAATCATGCGAAACTATAATACATGTACTTTCTTTAAATTTTTCATGAATCATTTTATATAAATCATCAGTCTTTTTTGAATCTAAATTTGATGTAGCTTCATCAAATATCAATATTTTAGATTTCTTCATTATCGCCCTAGCAATTGCTATCATTTGTCTTTGTCCTCCTGATAGTAACATCCCATTTTCCCCTACATTACTTTCAAGATTTAATTGACCTTTTCTAAAGGCTTCAGCCAAGCCACTATCCTTTAATGCCTCAACTAACTCATAATCAGTAAAGTTATCCACACTATATAAAATATTTTCTTTAACTGTTCCTGAAAATAAAAAAATATTTTGAGATACTATACTAATTTGATTACGAATACTGGCTTTTCTGTAATTCTTTATATCTTTATTGTCAATATATATGTATCCTGTATAATTTGTATATAATCCCATGATTAATTTAAGTAACGTAGTTTTTCCGCTTCCATTTCTCCCTTTAATAAGTACTTTACTTTTCCCAGGAATCTTTACAGACAACTTATTTATTATCATTTTACTGTCTTCTTCGTATTTAAAGGACATATTTTCAAAGACTATTTGTCCATTACTTATATTCAGATATGGAAGATCGTTCTCTACCTCTATCTTTTCTGAGAAATACTGTACTAGTCTTTTCAAAGAAGCTATAGCTGGCTGAATACTGATTAGTGATGAAGCCAACGCTTGAACAGGTGCTAATAGTTTTGGCAAATATCCTGAAAAAGCAAAATAATCTCCCATTGTCATATTGTTTTTTGAAATGTGAATAGCTGATATAACTAGTACAAGGACAGAAATAATATTGCAAATCAACATTATTGATTCCGATGTAAGATTAAGCAATACGCTCTGTTTTGTTGATAATTTACTTATTCGCTCATTCAAATTATTTATTTTCTGCGACTCTGTTTTTTCTTTATTGGAAATTTTTACCTGTTCAATTCCTGAAAGAACTTGCTGTATTGTTCCATTTGCAGTGGCTACTTCCTCCATATTCTTTCCGACTATATATCTGGTTTTATTCATCATCATTTTTATTAGAAGAAAATAAATCGGCAAAAACAGATAAATGCATATAGTAAAACTAGTATTTATAGAAAATAAAAAGACCGATGCAATCACGAATTCTATAATACTTAAACCCAGTTTACATGTAGTACTTGAAAAAAGTGGTTTTATCGAATTGATCTCATTAGTTCTTGCCAATATATATCCCTTTTCCTTATTTCCAAAAAATGAAAGCGGATAATACATCAATTTATTATAAATTTCTTTTTTAATATCAAGATTCACTGTTTCACTCAGTAATGTAAAAATATATGATAGTAAAAAATTTCCCATAGAGTATAAAAAATATACAGCAACAGCCATACTTGATAATATCAGAATATACTCTATTCTCCCCTCTGGAATACCAACGTCAACAATCAATTTCATGATATAGGGTCCCAAACTAGAAACCAATGATATGACTATTGATAGCACAAGGCTAATTATTATTTTCCCTTTATGCCTTTTCATGTGCTTCCCTACAAATTTTAAAGCACTCATGATCATATCTCTCCTTTCGTCTAAACAATTTATTTGTTTGTTAAACATATTTTACAAAAAATGGATTTTAATACAAGACAAAATGCATGATATACCATTTTTGTGATTGAATGACAAAGTTTTATCTTACTTCATTCCCAATTTTAATCAAACATGCAATACAATTTTAAAGATAATACAATATTTCATCATTCTATATATTTATTTATATCTTGACACATTTTTATTAACCGTATATAATTATATATATACAGATATTTCGCAAAGGAGGTGAACACAAAATGGACTTTACCATACTAATAAGCAATTCTTCCGAACTTCCAATTTACATGCAAATTGTGGAACAGATTCGTGAGCAAATTGTTTTAGAGAAAATCCCTTCCAATACTCCTCTTCCTTCTATTCGCCAATTATCAAAAGATTTAGACATTAGCGTTATTACAGTAACTAATGCTTATAATAAGTTACAAATAGAAGGCTTCATTACTTCTTTACCTGGAAAAGGGTTCATAACATGTAGCAGGGAAAATAAAGAAATACAGTATTATTACAAAAATAATATTTACCAATATCTCAGATTGGCTATTCGCAATGCACAATATATTGATATAGAATATAATGAACTAATAGAGGACTTTTCTAAAATATACAATAACGAATTACAAACAAAAAAGGAGGAATAATATGTGTATTTTAAAACTAAATAATGTATCAAAAACATTTAATAACTTCTATTTAGATAATATAAACTTCGAATTGCCTAAAGGTTACATTATAGGATATATAGGTCCTAATGGTTCTGGAAAAACAACTACCATAAAACTAATCACCGATCAATATTTACCGGATTCTGGCACTATATATATTAATGGAAAAAAGCTTTCTGATTCAGAAAAGGATTATAGAAACTCAATCGGTTATATTGCTGATGATTTTTATTTTCCAGATTTCTTTAAAATCCATACAATAAAGAAAATACTTAAAGACTTCTATCCGACTTTTGACCCATTATCGTTTGATGAGTATATTAGTTTGTGGAAATTACCATGTAACCAGAACGTAGGCACCTTCTCTAAAGGTATGAAAGTCCGCCTGATGTTTGCTTGCGTTTTAAGCAGAAAACCAGAAATTCTTATTTTAGATGAAGCCACAAATGGTTTAGATCCTGTTGTTAGAACAGAAATTTTACAAATATTAAAGGACTATATAAAAGATGGCGAACACAGTGTCTTATTTTCCACCCATATTTTATCAGAATTAGATAACATAGCTGATTATATATATATGATTTTAGATGGGAAATGCACATTAATGGGGACAAATGATGAACTACTTGATAATTTCATTCTTATCACCGGTTCAATTCAACACCAAGATTTTTTCAAAAAAAAATGTGTTAGTTTCATACAAAAAGACAATTATTTGGAAGGACTAGTTCGCTCTGATAATATAGATTTTCTTCCAAATAACCTGTCTTTTAAAAGACCTACACTTGAACAAATATTATTATATCACTCAAAGGAGGATACATATTGTGAATAAATTAATCAAATTGGACTATCGACTTATTTCATCACAAATTATTATAATATTATGTGCAATACTTTTCTCAGTGTATTTAGGAGTTTTTAAAGCAATGCCAACTTTTTCAATAGGAATACTTTTTATGATGACTTTTATTTTTTCAACAGTTCCTTTTAACGTTTCCTCATATTATAAATCCTGTTTTTATAATATGCTTCCTGTTTCTACAAAGAAAAAGGTGTTAGCACGCTACTGTTATCTTTTTATAAATATATTCCTTTCGACATTACTAAGTTTCATTATTTTTTATTATGCGGGCCGAAAATATTCTATAGATGATTCAATGGGCTATTATAAAATAATATTTATTATTGCCATTACATGTCTTTCATTATGTAGTGTTCAGTATGTCATATACTATAAAATAGAAAACATTCGTAATCAACAATTTGCTGTTTGGTTTAGGCTTATACCTGCTTTTGCGCTTATGTTTTTTGTGAATATTTTTAGTGAAAGGGCTTCTCACTTTTTATATTTTAATTACTTTCATCTTTTAATATTAACTGGTATTTCAATTTTTATTTTATCAATATGTATAGCTCTGTCTTTTTATATTAATGCACACAAAAAAAATTAACGGAGGAAAAACCTATGTGTAATAATTCAAAAAACACTACTAAAGAATCCTCAAATAATACCAACGAGGAAAATACCTCTAGTAGTAAGTTTGAAAATAATCTTGACGATGAAATTGATTCAGAAACCTTAATTCCTATCATGCAGCTTCTTTTATAAATTAGCTGTGCTAAACCTTAAATAGACTATTCTGTTTCTCATACGTAAATAGTAGATAGTCCGTACCTACTCAATAGTAACCTTTCTGTAAATAAAAATGCCGGTACAGGTTTTACTATCACCTGTACCGACATTTTCTGTCTAGTTTATAAATTTAACTACATAATAATTTATTCTTTCCTTCTGCTCAAAATGCAGATAATGTCCCCCCTTTAACATTACCAATCTATTTTCCTGATTATCGCTCAACACACTTCTATGCAGTTTCTCCCATTCTGGAAAAATTTCACAATTATCTTCTGAAACAAAATTTAGCACTGGAACTTCTTCTGGAAATTTCATATCTTGTACTATCTCCAGATTCTTTTCTACCTGCTTTAATTCATTCATTACAGTCTTATTATAAGAGTTATCAAGGGAAAGTATCCGAAAAACTTCTAAGTCTTCCTGTGAATAAGAATAATTCTGGTCTGCATAGATAGCCTTTTCCGGATTTCCAATTGAAAATATCCGGCTAATTCCCAACACATTTTTTGTTTTACTTAAATAGGCCATCAGAAGATTTAATTTTGTTGTATCAAAGGGTTCATTCTCATTTTGCTTTGGTACAGAAGAATCTATCCCTATAAAACCACGAACTTCCTCTGGATAAGTATTAGCATAATACAGGGAATACAATCCGCTAATAGAATGAGCCATCAGATAATATCGGTGAACTCCAATCTCCTCTAAACAGGCATGTAATTCCTCTACGATATTCTCTATGCTTCTCTCTGTATCTGCGGGATCAGACAGTCCATAGCCAAAAGGCTCCACTGTAATCACTTTATATGTCTTTCCTAATTTCTCAGCTAACGGTCTAAACTCTAATACCGGAGAAGGAGATCCCAGTCCTGGGAGTAACACAATAACGGGGGATTCTTCTGCTTGCAAACCAGCAATTTCCACAGTCATCTTTTTCCCATTGACTTTAACTGCATTGCCATAAGCTGCTTGTATCTTTGGTATTTCTCTCTTTTTACAAAAATAGTTCCATGTGATCCCCATGCAGCATAGAATCAGAATTACAATAGCCAACCACTTTATTATTTTAAATATTTTCCTTCTCATAATTTTAGAAACTAATTTCACCTCCCGTTACTTTTACTGTTTTAGATCCACTATTGGTTACATAGAATCTATAATATCCACTAGACGGTATTGTAAATGATGTTTTATGAGAAGTTCCTGAACCGCTATACTTTTGAGTTCTACTTCCATTCTGATTGATATACCCCATCTTTACAGAGGAAGATACATTCAAGTTTACCCGAAAAGTAACAGTAGTACCTCCACTCACATAAAACATAGAGCCATTGGAGTCATAAAAGGATACCGTTTTCCCACTTTCAATACTAATTTGCTGTAGTACCATTCTATCCTCTATCTGATCTTTATATAAATCTTCTCTACAAATACTATAAGTTGTTATATTTCTTACATTATCGGCTGCTGAAACTGGCATAGCAACCAAGCAAATAAGCCCTAACATTCCAAAAAATATTCTTGTTTTTTTCATCTTTCACTTTCCCCTTTCTACAGTCAATATTCCTTGCGAAATCGTCACTCTGTCACTAGATACATTTTTTAAATATACACCATATTGTCCTGATTTAGGAATATCCAGGATTATCTTATTTTCTGTTTCTGATATAACCTTCTCATCTATCACCTCTCCATTAAAAATATATCCAATCTCCAATGTTCTTGCTTTACCTCTCTCATCACTATCAGACTGTATGAAATCTAATATAAAAGTATCCCCTGTTTTCATATTCCAAGTATCTCCATCAAAATCTATAAGAACAATCATGGTTCCGTTATCCAAATAACACTCTGGCACTGATCCGTTACGCTCTGTTTTTAATTCCATAATATATTTTGCAATAGGAATTCCATCTTTATATAAATTTTCTGGTAAAATGATGTCCGTTTCCACTTCCATTTGTATAGCTCCGCTGTTTTCCTTTTCATATAAAGCAAGTCCGTTCTGATTTTCTAAAACCACTTCCTCATTATTTTTGATTTCACCTGCAGATTTTAAAACTTCATGTGCCCCAACAGTGATTCCTCCAATTCCCATTGCCGCTGCCAAAACAGCTATATATCTCCTGCGATTTCTTTTGGCTTTGGTGTGACCTATCTCAAGAAAAACAATTTCTTTTATTCGCTTCTCACTTTCAATATTTTTATGTTGCATTTCATTTTCAAATAGCTCACAGGAATTATCAAACATTTCACTTATTTTAAACTTCACTGGCATCATATCCCTCCTCCAGAAGAATCCTTTTCAGAGTTTCTCTTCCTCTCCGCAGACGGGTCTTTACTGTTTGAGGATTCATTTTTAATGTTTCTGCAATCTCTTCTATTTTTTTATACCGATAATAATACATAATAAAAATTTTTCTATCCGTCTCTCTTAATTTCTCCAATGTTCTTCCAATGATCAACTGTTGCTCTTTCTGTAAAATCAAGTGCTCTACATCACCATCAATCAAAAGAATATCATCATTAAGTTCCAGAATTTCTCCACGATAAGCTCTTAACCAATCTTTCGCCTTATTTCTTGCAATCATTCCCAGATACGATTTGACACTGCTGTACTTTTTATAATTAATCCTTTCTGCTGTCAGCCATAGGGAAATAAAAGTATCTGCAACCACCTCCTCTATATCTTCCTTGGTACCTTTTTTATGCAGTAATTCCCAGACGATATATGTGATATAGGAACTATATAAATCAATGATTTTTCCCAATGCCCATTCATCTTTCCTCTTCAGTTTTCTCATTAAAATAATTTCATCCATTGTCCAAATCCCATCTGTCTGTTTTTTATCAATACGGAAAGGATTGGAGTTTGGTTTCGTTCTATTTCAAAATATTGAATAAAAAAAAGAATATCGCTTTTGCAACATTCTTTTCTTATTCTCTATATCACCGATTATAAGTGTCCTACTATTCTTTTTTAATATAATTAAATGTCTTTAATTTCATTTACTACGTTTTTCCATCAAAACATAAAAATAAGATTGTAATTTCCCACTTTGGCTATTTTAATTTGTATTTTTTTCAAAAAACAACATAATTTTTACTATGAATTGTTTTTCCTCATTTATGCACTTTAGTGTACCATTATATTTTTCAACTGCATCTTTTACACTCGGAAGTCCCCAACCATGAAATTCTCTATTTTTCTTTGTTGTTGAAGGAAAATGTGCAAATGACTCTTTATTTTCTTCACACGCATTAGAAACCTTTATAAGTAAAAAGTGATTAATCCGGCGTATAGTCAACGAAATATTTCCAGGTATTTTCAATTTTTCAGAAGCTTCAATCGCATTATCCAATAAGTTTGCCAATATTGTGCACATATCATGTGGTTTAATATTGGTATTCTGCGGGAATTCCACATTCACATTACAGGTAATTCCTTTTTCCTTCATTTTTCCCAATTTACTATTAATCACTACGTCAACAACGTCTATTCCTGTCCAAGTAGTTTTCGATAATTGCATTATTGGGCGACTTATTTCTGTAATATAATTCTTTGCCTCCAACGTTTTTTCTTCATCTAAAAGCTGATATAATACATTCAAATGGTTATTTAAATCATGGTATAGCTTTGCATTACCTGTATAAATTTCATTAATAGTTTTATAATTTTCTTCGAGCAGTTCATTTCGCATTTCTGCAAAATCTAATTTCATTTTTTCTTCTTTGCTTTCTATTACAAAATAAACTGTAAAAAAAAGTAATGACCAAAGAGCTATAAATACAAACCACACACCTGCCATTGTATAATTAAATGCCTTAAATGTTTGATTAACTAAGTATACAAATCCCAAAAATCCCGCACAGGATATAATTAAAATTGTATATACATAGTTCTTCTTCAATGAAAAAGAATATAAATATTTCTTTATCATAAAATACAGCAGTATCCATAAAAACTTTATAACACAAATCATTACTACACGTAAAATTCCTCTTGTAGAAACTAGCGCGGTAAATGTATCATAGCCACCATAAAAAATCGATACAAGAGTAAAAATCAAAAAGTCGAAACAGCTTAAACATAATACATAAAAACTTGCGATTGAAAATAGTTCTATATACTTTCTCCTGTAGATAATTTTAGCGGTAATACTCATATATAATACAAATAATATAATCGTAAAATAAGAAAATATTGATACATGATTGCAAATTTGTATTAATACAGTTCCTATTATTGCTAATTCTCTATCTAATATAAAGTTTTGCTTTCCTCGTTGCTTATATAACAAAATACTATATATTTTATATAATACAAATACTTCAACAGAACTTGCTAAAATTTCAATTCCATTATATACAATATTCATATCTGTTCACTCCAGAAGTCACTTAACTTCGTTTTTATTTGTTCCAGTTTTGCCTGGCTTGCTGGCAAACGAATTCCATTCTTCAGTTCTACAATTCCATCTTTTATTCCCATAATATGGGCTAGATTAACAATATCCCCACGATCAACATATACAAAATCATCAGATCGAAATTCTTTAAACACCTGTGTAAGACTCTTTCTTACCTTGGTCACTGAATTATCTAATAATGTTATTACAGAATTTTTTCCTTCTCTTTGAATATACAAAATCTTATGATAAGGTATTTTTTCTACTCTAGTTGGTGTTTTTATTGCATAAAATTCATCTGTCTGTATCTTTATCATATTGATAGCATCCTTCAACGCCTGTGGTAACCTAGAGCCTATTGAGTTTTTGGGTATATATCTAAAGATTGACAATTCAAATGCATCTACGGCATATTTTAAATGTGATGTAATAAATATGATTAGCACTTCCGGTAAATACCTTTTAACATATGCAGCTAAATTCATACCGTCTATATTAGGCATTTCAATGTCACTAAGGATTAGATCATAATATTTCCCTTCCTGAATATCATATTGTAAATTCTCACTCTGAGTATAAACCGTTATGTCTGCAAATTCGTTACTCTTTTTTAAAAATTCCATTACTTTTTTCTTTAATATTTCTACTGTTTTTTCGTTATCATCACATATAGCAATGTAAATCATGATACGCCTCCTTATGAGCAATCACTTTATTATAGCAGATTCTAGTGATTTGTTAAATCATAAATGTATAAAAAATTCCTCTCCTTAAATCATGGAAAAACATTTCTTTTTCATTTATTACCAATTCATACATGTCTTTTGTTACTGCGCATTTATAATAATAAATCCCTGTTTCATGTTGCTTTACTTTTGTTATAATATCTGCTACTACCTCATCTATTTTCATTTCTTGATGCGGAGATGCTGGCCACTTTTTTATCATAGATCGTACCTGAGTTTTATTCAATTTTACCTTTTTTGCAAAGTAAAATTTTTGGGGGAATTTTAACTCTCTTGTAGTTCCTAACTCTTTTAAAACAAGGTCAAAAACATCTTTCCCTTCTTCATACGGAAATCCCATTTCTAAATAAGCCTGTATATGCAAAATTGAAGTTTCTAAATACTTAATATTTTCTGTGTTTTGATAGTATTGATACAACTGAAAAACAGCATCAATAAATGTATCTTTTACGGATATATCTTTATATTGTACACTTCCTGCTGCTAATTTAATTGCTTCAATATATACTCCATTCTCTCTTATCTGCATTTCTATTCCTCCCTATATACTTCATTTAGCATAAAAGATGCCGGAATATCAACACTCTGGCATCTTTTATTTATATACATGTATTAACTTTACCTTATTTCAGACATTCCGGTAATTTAGGCTGATATGAAAGACAAACAGATGCACAATTTGCTCCCCATATTGCACAAGCTTCTATACACATAGCAAGAAATTTCATAGTCCTATAACTCCTTTCTTTGTATACAATAAAAATTTAGGTTTATCAGTAATCAGCATAAATACTGCTACCAAACAAATACTTAATACCATCATACCCATGATCTCTTTATCTACTACTGATAAAAATAATGCAGCAAAGACATTTATGTTCAAAATATTCCTAGCCATAATCTTACACCGACTTTTTTTATTTTCACCAATAGGCTGATTTTCATTAACCACCGGTGCATGGATAGCAATATAGTAACTACTTAATACTAGCAAAATCAACCATATTTCTAATGGAAGCTTTGTATAAATTATATTGTTAAAAAGTAATAAAAATAAATACGAAATGTTACTAATCAAAAAGCATCTAAAATATGTAACTGCATGATATCCACCCGTAAATACTCTCAATGGTGCAAACACCAATAGGAATATTACACCTAATTTAAATTCGTGTAATAAACCTGACACAATCAATATTGAACTTATTCCAATCATTGTTGACAAAATAATTTCTATGCCATAAGTATAAACAGCTTCTTTTCTCCTTTCCGAGCCATCTGCTATTCTTTTTGCAAGTTTACTGGACACTTTATTTAACACTTTTAATCCCTCCCTATGTCATGAATTATAGCAAAACCTTTTGCTTTTTTCTTATTATGTCCATAAATTCAGGGATTTTTGTCCATGAATTCTTTTTCGTCTTCTCCAGCGCATAACAAAAGGCACTAATCAGTGCCTTTTTCTGTATCATTCTTATATTTTTTTAAATCCTCTACCTTATCTAATCTTTCCCATGGTAAATCTAAATCTAATCTTCCAAAATGTCCATATGCTGACACCTGCTTATATATAGGCTGTCTTAAATCAAGCATTTTTATAATACCAGTAGGACTCAAGTCAAAATTATCTCTTATAATATGAATTAACATATCCTCTGGCAATTCACCTGTTCCAAATGTATTAATTCCTATTGAGATTGGCTTTGCTACACCAATTGCATATGAAAGTTGAATTTCACATTTATGTGCCAAATCTGCCGCTACAATATTTTTAGCAATATAACGAGCTGCATATGCTGCTGACCTATCTACTTTTGTACAATCCTTTCCAGAAAAAGCTCCGCCGCCATGATGAGCATATCCTCCATATGTGTCCACAATAATTTTCCGCCCTGTTAAACCACTATCACCATGCGGTCCACCAATTACAAAACGTCCCGTAGGATTTACGTAAAATTTGGTTTCAGAATCTACCATTCTCTGAGGTAAAACACAATCGAAGACATAATGTTTAATGTCTTTTTGTATCTGTTCCTGAGATATTTCAGGATCGTGCTGTGTAGACAAAACCACCGCTTCTAATCGTACAGGTTTCCCTTGCTCATTATACTCTACTGTAACCTGCGTTTTCCCATCTGGTCTAAGATAAGCAAGAGTTCCATTTTTGCGGACTTTCGCAAGCTGTCTAGCTAATTTATGAGCCAACGAAATAGCATACGGCATAAATTCATCTGTTTCATTCGTTGCATAACCGAACATCATCCCCTGATCACCGGCACCTAACATACTTTTTGCATTTTCGCACTCATTCTGCTCTTTTACTTCTAATGCTTCATTTACCCCCTGTGCAATATCCTTAGACTGCTCATCAATACATGTAATAACTCCACAGGTATCAGCATCAAATCCATATTTTCCCCTTGTGTATCCAATGTTACGAAGGGTTTCTCTAACAATCTGAGGAATATCAATATATGCTTGCGTTGTTATCTCCCCCATAACTAATACTAATCCTGTAGTTATACTGGTTTCGCAGGCAACACGACTCATTGGATCTTTTTCAATCAGTGCATCTAATATCGCATCGGAAATTGCATCACAAATTTTATCTGGATGTCCCTCGGTAACTGATTCTGATGTAAATAATATCTTTTCCATATTTTTCCTCCCTATTGTGATAACCATGAAAAAATCCCTAAAACGCCAAACATAATTATACCTCTAATAGCATCTTCTAATGTGGTAGCTACTTTGTCTTTTTTTATATTTGTTTTATTGAATAATGTAACAACTGCATAATATCCATCACTTTTTACTATTGGAATGAAATTCACCAGCACATTAGAAATCACCAAATAACAATACGGTAGCTGTTTTGGAAAAAATAATAGTACAAGCAATACATAAATACAATTCATAAAATTTCCAGCCAGATAAATTGCAATCCTTTTGTATTTAGAAACCATATAGCTATATGAAGTATCTACATAAAATGCAGGCCAAATAAACATAAATTTAAACCCTATTTTGACTCGACTTTTAGGATAAAATTTTTTCAAAAATAATACATGTCCAAGTTCATGAATAAATATATTTATTATTAAAACTAAAGTTGCTGGAAGAAAATTTACATCTATAATAGAATACGTTGTAGTTCTAAAATATAAATATAATGTCAGAAGAATCATGAAAATCATTCCCATCATATATAGTATATTATCTTTATCATTTTTTACGAACTCCAGTTTTTCCTTTCCGAACAGTGAATCAAATGTTGCATTATCCAATTTAAAGAAATTATTATTTTTTTCTACAATCGTAAAATCTCTTTTACTGTCCTGAGCTATGGTATATTCTTCATATTTAAATATTTTCAAAATATCCTTCTTCCTTCAGCAATCTTAAAAACCAATCATCTTTAAATAAAAATCCACATAGCTCACACGGAGAAGTCAAACTCTGCGGATATTCTATATTCTTTTTCTTTAATAATTCCAAAAATGGTGTAAAACCTTCTGTATAGATTTTATGTAAAACCTTATTATAATCTATAGACTGAATGATTGCACTCAAGCTCTCTTCATGTAAATTTCCCATTAATAAAAGCGTATTTTCTACGACTTGTGAGCAACATGGATATACTTCTAACTTTGCATTAATCAATAATGTTCGATCTAAAAGTCCAATACAGCGCGCTTCATGTTTCTTCAAATCAATAACTTTTATAAACTGGGAATCAGAAAATATCTCTGCTGATCCGGTATTAATAACTGGTTGATATGCATAATTTGTCTTAAAGGCATGTTCCCCCATCTCATTGATAATATCACCTGGCTGAATACCATCTTTTAAGAAGCAACCAACAATTTCCGTACTTACCTCTAAATCATTTGCAATATCTACAATATTTAAGATATTCTGCAAATCAATAAATTCCTTATGAAATTGATCATAACTAAAGGAAATCATTTTTATCTTAGATTTATTTCTTTCAATAAAATTTCTTGCCTTATTGATGTCCTTTCCCCAGAATCCATTAGTTTTAATTGTAATTCCAACTTTTCTACCATAATCAAAATTAATTATATGCTCTACCAAATCAGGATATAGCATAGGTTCACCGCCAGTCACACCAATGAGATCTATAGACGGACATTCCTTAATATTTTTTAGAATCAAATCTAATTCCTCTATTGTAAGAGTTTTACCTCTTACAAGCCCTCTTGAGTCACAACACATTTTACATCTTGCATTACAATTTTCAGTTAATAAAATTCCACATCCTTTAAATTCCATTTTTTTCCCATCTCCTTCTAAAAATAAAAATTATACATAATACAGTAGCAAATAATGCTATTGAATATAAAATATTTTCTTGAATCATCAAATAATCGCTATTTCGTGTATTAAAGTACTGGTTAAACTTTATGAAAACAGGATTTGAAGCGTCATACCTAACCAAAAAGCTCAATTTGGGGTTAGCAATCGAAGCCACCATTGAAAATAACCAAAAAGCAAAATTTACTACATAGGCTCCAATAACACTTTTAAACAAAAATCCCCACATACTTGCCAATAATATTTCATAAATAATTGCACTTTCGAAGTAGAACAAAGTTGCCAAAGTATAAGAGAAATCCTGATACACAATACTTATACCTATAACTCCACCAAAAACAATAATACTCATCCAAGCTAATATCACCACAATTTTTGTCAAAAAATAGCGAAGCCAATTGTATCCCATAAGTTTATAAAATAGGATATTTTTATTTTTGTAATCTGATACAAAAGACTGAATAATCAATACTGGAAAAATAAGCATTCCAAACTGTGTGATTACCGTATAAATGCTAACGTATAGCTCACTAATTGTCGGATTGGAAATCTTATCCAGACTTACAAGTAGTACATATCCTAGAACAAAACAGATTGCTACAGTAAGTAAATAAAATAAAAAAAAGTGATTTTTTATATTTTTTCTTATTTCCATATTATTCCCCCCTTATATACATAGCTACAATCTCGTCTTTAGAAGCAATTTCTGTAATTTCCAGATTGTTAATATAATAGTATTTCCCTTCCATATATTCTAAATCAGATAAATTATGTGTAATATTGATAATAACCGCTTCATGAGTTTTCTTATATTCCATAAGGAATTCATACAAATCTATAGAACTATTTTTATCCAAAGCATTTGTAAATTCATCTAATATAATCACTTTAGGGTCTGCTGATAAAAACGCCAATAATTTTATTTTTTGCTTCTGACCATCACTCATCTTCTTGATTTGCAAGTTTTTAGATACTTTATTTAATTTTAACAGGTCATATAAACCCATAATTTTCTGTGCTTCAAATTTCTTTTTTAATAATTTTATCACATCATCAAGAGTAAACTCTGCCGGAATATTACTACTGCTTCCAATAAGAATTGCCTCCTGATTTTCTTCAATTTTTCCCTCAAATTCTAACATTCCTACACATGTTTTAGCAAAACTTGATTTTCCAGCGCCATTGCTTCCTAAAATATGGTTTATATATTTCTTATCAAATGAAATGTTTACATTTTCAAGTAGCTTTTTTTTCCCTACTTTCAAACTATAATTAATCAGTTTCATTGCAGTATCCTTTCCAAATAGGTGTTTATAAAATATATGAAGCATTCTATAAACACCTATTTCTCATAAAATATGATAAGTCTACAAATCTCTCGTCTTTTTATATTTAGTGTCCTTTACTACCAACGACAGCTTTAAGGGTAGCGACAATGAAGTACCACATGCTGTTAATATTTTCCAGTTTTAAGGCCTCCATTTTCTGATCCATAACCTCTTTTTTTGTTTCGTTATTTTCTTTAAATTCATTAATTTTCATCTCTAATTCCTCCATTTTAAATCAATTTTTTTATTAGTGTCCCTTACTACCAACAACTGCCTTAAGAGTTGCAACAATGAAATACCACATACTATTGATATTTTCCAGCTTTAAGGCTTCCATCTTTTTCTCCATAACTTCCTTTTTATTTTCATTGTTTTCTTTAAAATCGTTAATTTTCATTTTTATACCCAACCTTTCTTCTTTTCACTAACTATTTTTTACACTTTACAGTGTTTTCAAAATTTCTATTCCCTTTTGCTTAATATATTTTTGTGGGACTTCTTGTTTTCTCTGAAACCATTGATGTATTTCTTACCTCCCTGTGTTTATTCCTAATC
This sequence comes from Dorea amylophila, assembly GCF_025567265.1. Classification (NCBI taxonomy): domain Bacteria; kingdom Bacillati; phylum Bacillota; class Clostridia; order Lachnospirales; family Lachnospiraceae; genus Dorea; species Dorea amylophila. The sequence goes on from NZ_JAOQJW010000009.1 coordinate 79,156, forward strand.
CATATGTATTAGATGTTTTGTAGTATAGCACTCAATACAAATAATAGTTATTTTTGTCCACCAAATATTATTTTTATGACCACAAAAAATGCCGCTACAGGTTTATCACCCGTAACGGCATTTTCCTTTATTTTATTCCGCTTTTTCTTCATTACCGGATTTTAAATATGTCATGACCTCTTCCACTGTTTTTCCGGAAGCAAGTAAGGCGCTAAAGATTTCATCTTTCTGTTTATCTTCAATCTTCTTCCTAAGTTCTTTTGCTTTCAAACGCAGTTCTTTTAATTCTGCCTCTGTTGTTTTAATCTCCTGCTCTGTCTTCATAAGCATTTCTTCAAGAGAAAGATTTTCTACTTTTTTACGTCTTGGCATACTGTTTCCTCCCATGCTGATATTTCCTTCATTCTACCATTATTGTTCCAAAAATACCAGTCTTTTTATGAATCGCTCCTATCTCCCTCTTCGCTGCTGTTTCTGGCTTTTGGCATATTCCATCTTTTTATTGTATTCGTCCATGATTGCACTTTCCAGATCTGCCTTAAATTCTGCATTGACTGCATGGGCAATATCCTCCCTCTCTCCTTTTGCAGAATTTTTCTGAGGCATACCTACAAAAGTTTTTCCGTTCCATGCCTGGATCACATGAAGCTGCTGGATTGCCAATACGTCCTGCAGACGAATGGCTACATCTGCCTTAAATGTATCGCTTCCCTGTACCGGATTTACACTCAGATTGTAATACAGCTCTTCCTCTCCCCAACAGCCCTTACAGTCTGTTTTCGTTTCTGTCATATTCTCATAGGCTTCCCTTACGGTATCCAACACTTCCTTTTGAAATTCCTTATCCGTAAACCGGAAAAAAGGAACATACTCCCCTGTTTCATAATCTCTGTAACGGGGCATATCGAGATACAGATTTCCTTTCGAGGACTCTTTAATTGCAAGGCTTTTCACACAGAAGGCCTCATCAAAGGTAATGGTAGCAAATCCTTTCAGGTTATTGATTTTTCCTTCTTCCTGTTTCAATTCCGGTTTATATACTCTGATATTATATTCCATATTGTGATCTCCTTTTCTACTCTATTTTTCGTTACCGAACTGCTGTCTGGCATGGAAGATTTTTAGTTTCCTCCTGCACTTCCACACACTCCTCCTGGTCCTTGATTTCCAGTTCTGCATCAATCTCCATCTGCCGGGTAATATTCTCTTTTAAAAGCTCCTCATACGGGAAGGGCTTTTCATATTCCTGCTTTGCATTTTTTATCTCATTTTCGCAGGTCTTAATTTCTTTTTGAACCTCCTCCACTGCTTTATCAAGGGCATTCAAGCGGTTTTCTATACGAACCATGTTGCCGGAGTCACTGCTTTTTAACTCCACACTATACTCCTTCTCTCCCTGAAGGAACAAGCTCGGCCCCAGCATATCATTCTGAACAGATACCTGAAACCCCTTATACATACCGACTTCGTACCTGGTAAAAGCCGTCACTCCTTCTATAATCCCACGCAGAACTTCGCCTGCTTCTTTGTGTTTCTCATAAACTTTTCCCTGCAGCGTGATTGCAAACCCCGGTTGTACTTCCATAGCCTGGTTCCTGCGCTCCAAATCCTTTTGAAGTAATTGCAGTTCTCCCTTCAGACTTTCTATCCTTTTCGGATACTGGAAAGTGACCGCATCTTGCAGGGCAAACCTTTTCCCTTCATGTGCAGCTTTTAAAATTCTCAGACGTGCTACTTCATTATCTACTTGTATTTTTTCCATGATCAGGGGATTTTCAGAAGCTACCGCTTTAATCTCTGCAAAGTTTAGTACGGTTTCATCTATATCCTCACAGATCCTTGCCAGTTCCCGGCTGGTAAATACCTGGCTGATAAACCGCTGTTTTGTTTCTACAATGCCCCATAAATAAGCATCAAAAGAACCCTTTGTTACATAGCGGTAAATATTGACTTCCTCATTTTCATTCCCCTGGCGGATAATACGCCCTTCCCGCTGTTCAATATCAGAGGGTTTCCAGGGACAGTCGATATGATGAGCCGCCACCATTCTGGTCTGGATATTGGTTCCTACCCCCAGTTTTTCGGTACTTCCTATAATAATCCGTTTCCTTCCGGCTCTGACATCGGAAAACATGCGGTCCCTCTGTTCATCTGTTTTTGCATCATGGATAAAGCAGATTTCTTCCTCTGGAACACCTCTGGTAATCAGTTCCTGTTTTAAATAATCATAGACGGTAAATGCTTTTCCAGGTCCGGGTGTCCCAATATCCGAAAAGACAATCTGGGTTCCTTTCTGTTCCTGGGACTGTACATATTCCTGGTAAATGTTTTCTACTGCTTTATTCAGTTTGGAATCCGAATCTACCGAAGCATAACTGTCCAAAAGCCGGGAATCTGTACCCAAGAGCCTTGCTTCCCCGGTAATCCGGAGCATATTGTCGTCCTTTGGATCTACCACACCTCTATGGATTGCTTCTGCCCTTTCCACCATTTCCTGCATACGTTCTTTGACATAATCAGAGGCTTCCGATACTATAACCTTATATTTTCCGTCCTTTAATTCTGGCCGCTTAATATCCAGCATATCAGGCAGAATGATGTCTGCCACTTCTTTAAACAGGTGTATCAGTTCCGGCAGATTGATAAACTTATTAAACCTGGTCCGCATCCGGTAACCGGTACCCTCCGGTGCCAATTCCAGGGAACTGGTAACTTCCCCAAACACAGAAGCCCATGCATCAAAATGGTAAATCCCCTTTTCGTGAAGCCGCCTTTCCTGCAGATATAACTGCATCACATAAAGTTCCACCATAGAATTTGACAAAGGGGTTCCCGTTGCCATAATGACGCCCCTTCCCTGATTTTTTTCGTTGATATACTGGATTTTCATTCGCATATCCATAGCCCTCTGGGAACCGCTGGAACCCAGGCCCGCAACATTGTTCATTTTCGTAAAAACTTCCAAGTTCTTGAACAGGTGTGCTTCGTCTACAAATAAGGCGTCTACGCCCGTTTCTTCAAAGTACATCACATCATCTTTGATTTCTTCATTGTTCAGTTCTTCGATTTTCTCTAGCAGTTTTTTCTTTCTGCTTTCCATCTGCTTTATGGACCAGTTCTTTCCCTCTTCTTCCCTTGCCCGGTTAATGGCTTCTACCAGTTGCTCTGCCTGCTCTTCCATCATGGCTCTTTGCCGGTCAGGGGAAATGGCAATTCGTTGGAACTGAGTATGGCCAATAATAATACAGTCATAATCCCCTGTTGCCATTCTGGCAATCATACGCCTGCGGTTTTCCTTCTGAAAATCTTCTTTTCTGGTAATCAGGATCTTCGCATCTGGGTAGGCGCGCAAAAATTCTGCTCCCATCTGGAAGGTCAGGTGGTTCGGAACGGTAAGAAGGGGTTTCGTTGCCAGCCCCAGCCTCCTCATCTCCATACAGATGCAGATCATTTCCAGAGATTTACCAGCGCCTACCGTATGGGCAAGCAAGGTATTTCCTCCACACAGCAATGCCCTTGCCACAGCATTTTTCTGATAAGGACGCAGCTTTAGCAGAGGGTTCAGTCCCGGCAGTTTTAAATAAGAGCCATCATAGCTTCGTTGTCTGTCGCAGTTAAAGGTTTCATTGTAAAAATCCACATATTTTTTTCTGCGCTCCGGCTCCTTAAAAATCCAGTCCCGGAAGGCTTCTTTTATCTGCTCCGCCTTATCCCTGGCAAGCATGGTTTCCTTCCGATTGATCACATAACGTATTTTTTCCCCTTCCTGCACCCGATCCCTTATGGTCACAATCCGGCTGTTTAACAGTTCCTCTATAATGCTGATCGCATCCATAAATCTTGTGCCATAGGTTTGTCTGGTACGAATGGTTCCTCCAAAAAAGTTTCCCCTGTCAATATGGTAAGACATATCTGCATCTAAGCGCTCAATCTTGAGGGCATGGCCACTATGAGCGCAATAGTTTCTCTGGTTGCTCTCCGGGATTTCCAAAAGCTCATAGATAAACTGTTCGTAATCCTCATTTTCAATCCAGGTTGTTCCCAGTTTTACACTGATCTCAGGCGCTGTCAGTTCTTTTGGCTGTACCTTTTCCAGTGCTTCCACGTTGTCTACAAACAAGGGATTATTCTGCGCATAAATCCTAGCAGTACGGAGCTTCTGCCGCACATTGCCGCTTAAATACTCATCTGCGGTTTCCCACCCTGCATTGGGATCTTCTTCTTTTGCCAGTACCGGGTTCTGGTAGATTAACCCTTTTAATTCCTGGAGCATTTCTTTCCTGTTTCCCGGATAAAGAGAGAGCATATAGGGAATATCCACCCGGTTATATTCTGACAGACTGATATGCAATGCTTCCTGGGCATTTTCCACTTTGTCTATCACATCTCTGGGGCGTATGGTCCTTTTGTAAAAAATATCAGCTTTGGTTACATTTTTGTCCTCGTCAACCACTTCCAGGGAAGAAAGCAGGGGATAATCATTGTCCTGCCGGAACGCCATTTTATTTGTCCGGTCACAGAAATATCCATGCGTTTTCACAAAGGCATCATACAAACGGTTTAACTGTTCCTGTGCCTTTTTCAGTTCCTGGTCAGAACAATTTTCCTGCTGTATCTGTAAAATTTCACGCACCAGAAGGCGGATCTTATGCATGGCACGTATCCGACGCTTCACACTTTCCTTTACCTGGCTCCGGTATAAAGACTCCCCTTCCCGGTAATATACTTCGTCCTGTATCACCGTAAACGTATAATTAGGTATCTCTGGAGAAGCAGCTAAGACGTCCTGCTCTTCCTTCTTTTTTTCTGCTATGCTTTCTTCATAACAGTTTTTAGGAAGCTCTCCAACTGCGTCCAAAATTCCTTTTTCCAGGTCAAAGTCTTCCGCTTCATTGACCAGGGCTGTATATTTGGAATCTTTCCCGAAAAACTGTTCAAACCAGACCATTTTCCCAAGCATCATTTCCGGGTGTTCCAGATAATACTCATTCACCGGCACCATGTCTTCTGTAAGCCCTGTATAAGTCCAGATCGGCTCCCCAATCGAAGGCTCTGCTTTTTTCTGAAAAAACAAAAGGTCACTGGTAACTGCGGTATTGGCGCTCTTTCCAAAAGAATCTGCCGGAAGCCGGACTGCCCCTAAAAGGTCTGCCTGTTCTGCCAGATTTTTTCTCACAGTGCTGTCATTTTTATCCAACGTTCCTTTTGAAGTTACCACTGCCAAAATGCCTCCTGGCCGAAGGAGGTCCAGGCTTTTCCGGATAAAATAATCATGGACTTTCAGCTTCATCTTTTTATATCGGGGATCATACAAGCGGAAGTCCCCAAAAGGCACGTTTCCCACAATCACATCAAAGCTGTTATCCTCAAATTCCGTTTTTTCAAATCCTTTGATCTGGATACTGGCTGAAGGGTGGAGCTTTTGTGCAATCCTTCCGCTTATGGCATCAATCTCCACACCATAAAGCTGGGATTTTTGCATATTTTCCGGAAGACCATGAAAAAAGTTTCCAATCCCCATAGCCGGTTCCAGAATTTTTCCCTTCTGGAATCCAAACTGCTCCAGGGCTTTATAAACACCCCGCACGACTTCCGGCGGCGTATAAAAAGAACTGTTGACACTGGCCCTTGCCTGGGCGTATTCTTCTGCGGTCAACAGTTCCTTCAATTCCTGATATTCTTTTTTCCACTCCGGGCGTTTACTGTTAAAAGCATTTGGCAACCCGCCCCACCCTACATACCCCGCAAGAATTTCCTGTTCTTCTTTTGTGGCATTTCTCTCTTCCTGCTCCAGTGTTTTTAAGATACGGATCGCCCGGATATTTTTCTGATACCGGCTTTTATCCCCACCGGTAAACTGAAGCCACCCTTCTGGGTAATAATAATCTCCGGCTTCTACCTTACCTTCTGTCTGGACAGAGGTTCTTCCTTCCTGCCAAAGCTCTTCTTTTTTAAGAATTTCGCTATATTCTTCCCATAATGCAGGAAACCAGGGAAGCAGACGGTACATATTCTCCTGCTGCTCTAAGGTTTCTGAATCTTCGGTATAGGCAATCTGGTCCTCCTCTGCCAGATGTGCAGTAAGCCCGCCAAACTGATCCCAGGAAAGTTCCTGCAGAAAATCTTGGCTTTCCGGCAGGGTGATCTTAATCCCATTTTCCTGAATACAAAGCTCATAGCTTCCATGTTCTGTCCGCACCAGATAATAAGGCTGGCCTTCCGGTACTTCCCGAAGCAAAAGCATCTTCAAAAAATGGTCTTTTTCTTCCGGTAGCTGATTGGTCGTATAGACCAGACAGAGCATTTTCTTTAAAATATCCGCCTGGATATTCTGTTTATAAAAGGCTATGCCAATCTCTTCTAATGGGATTGGTTCCTTTTCCTCAATCACTTCCTGCACTTTCTCTGGCTGTAAGGTTTCTTCCTCTGTTTCTTCCCCATTTTCTAAGGCTTCCTCCGATACAGATAACAAAGGAAGATAGGTCCCTTTTTCAATCCGTTTCCCAATTTCCAAAGAAACTTCGTCCCAGTACCAGAACGCCTCCTTCATGGAAGTTCCCTCACTCCAAAGAATATAAAAACCACTGGAACCGCTTTCTGCGGTCAGGATACCGTCTTTTGTATGGGCTTCTCTTTTTACATCTCCATACAATTCATAAAGATAGGCTTCCCGGTCTGTTTCCTCTGGATTGTTCCGGTAAAACTCATAAATTTTATATGGTATCTCCTGCCCTGTCATTTCCAGAAGGATTTTCTCTTTCTGCCAGTTTTCCGGCTGTGCAGGTTCTATCTCCCCAGACAGAAAAGGAACCGCCGAAGCAGTTCCTTTCTCTGTATCCTCTTCTGTTTTTTCCTGTTTTATCCGATCCTGGGGTGAATGATCTCCTCCATAACCTGTTTCTGCGCTTCCATGTCCGCCTGTATCCGAAGGTTGGTCATTTCCAACGTATTGTAAGGGTCGGTCCTGTCCTCTCTGGTCCAGGTCTTCAGAAGACTTTCTGCCAGTTTCTCGTGGTATTCCTCCGCTTCTGTCTGGATTTTCATAAGCCGCTCCATCAGTTTCCCGGACAGGAGCATCATTTCGTATTGTGCCTGGTCCGTTCTCTTCATTTCCTGTGCTGCGATCCTGCCGTAACGGTTCAGGGACGCCAGTATCTTCTCCTCGCTCATCACGCCCTCTAAGACTGGTATCTGTACGCCATTCATTTCCCTGTACTGGATTCCTGCGATCCCTTCCATAATACTGCCTCCTTTCAAGGTCTATGTTCTTCATGGTCCTTGCAATCTGTAACACAATCCGCCCAGATAAATGGGATACTAACCGTCCTGTCCGGTACAGAACCTCCTCATTCTCTGAAAAACCGCAGATAAAAGAAAAATCCAGGGTGTCATCTCGGATACCGCAGCGGCTTTCCACCGCATAACAGACACTGTTTACAAGAAACTCTGTAATCTGGTTTTCTTTTACCTCCTGTCCCTCTCCGGTAAGGACAGCCAGCTTCTGCAAGGATTTTAAAATTTCATATTCCTCTTCTATCATAAACCAAACATTTGTTCTTGTAAAGGCGTCTAAAGAATTTTTAAACTTTTTTTCCTGTTCGTAGATTTCCGGGAACAGCTCCCTTGCCAGCAGTCTGCGGTTTGTCCCATTCACCTGCCAGTTCCAGGGCCGGATTCCCTGTCCCTTTACATCTTGAATATCATAAACATGGGTAACTCCTTCCCCGAAAATTTTGGAAGGAAATACTGCAATTCCTTTACTTCCTCTGGCAACCGGCAAATCCATTTCCAGCCAGGCATCATATCCTGCAAGAACGGACGCATCTGGGCGCTGGGCATATACCATACAGGTATTTAAGAAGTCCAACTGATACAAGCGCCCCATGCAGAAAAGAAAATTTTTCCAGGAATCCTCCGACTCTGAAATCCAGTGTATGGTTTCCTCATACAGTTCCCGTACTTTTGTGATATGCTTCATCTGCTGTTCCTTCTTTCTTTTACAGGTACCAGTTCTTTTGCAGAAATATCACGATAGGAAAAATCATCTGCCCCCAGCACGATTTTTTCTGCATAATAATCTGCTTCTGCTTTTGCAGTTGCCTCCAGTTCATTCCTGCCCCGGTATCTTACTTTTTTCTCCAGGACTTCTGTTATGGTCACTTCATATTCTTTTTCGTCCATGCTTCTCCTTTCTTACTGCAAGCGGCTGGGTCTTCCATACAGCCCAATGTTCGACGGATTGAACGGGTCATTCACTACTCCACGTCTGCTGTTGGCTGCATGTACCATTCTGCCATTACCAACATAAATTGCCACATGGGAAATATTGCGGAACTGCCCATTCTGCTCATAAGAATAAAAAATCAGATCTCCCGGCTCCAGTTCGCCTTCTGTAACTTCCAACCCATGTGTTACCATAAATTCTCCCTGGGTAGAGGCAATCGCCGGAAGGGAAATGCCTACCTCCTGATACAACCGCTGTACCAGGGAACTGCAATCATAATATCCTTCCTCATACCGGTGTTCCTGACTGTATTTGCAGCCTACCTTCGTCAGTGCCAGATTTGCAACGTCACTTCCTACGCCAAAGGAAGGGATCTCATTTCGGAATTCCTCACTCATGACTTCCCTTAAAAGTTCTTCTTCTTTTTCGGTCAGCTTTCCAAGTGCAATATAGTCCTCATAATTCAGGTTCTTGACGTAGCAGCCCTTCTTTGTTACCGTAATCTCATTTTCGTCCCCATCTGCCAGAAACGCTTCAAAAGTCTGATGTCCCCAGGCAGACGCAGTTGCATGATCTGCACAGAAAACATCAAATTGTACCCCATACCGGTCAAATGCTCCGGTATCTTCTACGGTATATTCAATCCCGTTCATAATGATCCTGGTTCCCATAGGGACAAAGGGGTTTTGTGCATCTACTGCAATGGTATGGTCCGGTTTTGGCATGACACCGGAGGCTGTAGGTCCTCCTGCCCACTGTCCACAACAGATACTGCACTGGCAATAACCGCTGGTGACAACATTTCCCAGGCTTTCCCCTGCCTTTATGGTGGTGGTTATGGTCGTGTTTTCAAAACTGTTCATTTCATCAAAGATTTCCTTCAGCTTGTCCTTATGCCGCTGATCCATATCCACACCTATATCCCCGGTTCCATACTTCACCATATAAACCATTAAAGTATCATAGTAATTACTCACATAATTCCCGTTTTTCTCATGGAGATAGGTAACTGCCCCATCTTTCCCATTTTGTCCAAGTTTTGTATTAAAGTCCATGTAGTAACCGCTTAAAACTTCTCGGACGGTAGGGTTCTCCTCAGACGGATTTGGCATGAACGCACCAAGTGGCGAACAGTATAAGAGGAAAAAGATAATCACTACAGGGATTGCCACCACAAGAAGAATACTGAACAGCGGAGCCAAAAGCGCCCCGGCAAACTGGACCACCTTCAGCATAAACACAGAGGCTTTCATCTTTACAATATCTTTTGCCACCTGTGCCAAACTGTCCTGCTGCCCATTTCCGGTGAGCTTATTGATCATATACTGGATTTTTCTCTGCCGGACTGCCTGTTTTTTCTGTTTCTCCATCTGTTTCTTTTTCACTGCTCTTGTTTGTCTGTAAAACTGCTTATTGGTGATCTTCCCATCTGCCTGTTTTACCTTTAATTCCTGCTCTGCCTTTCTATAATTCCGATCCTTCCACAGCTTTTCTGCCGGTTTTGTTGCTGTCCCCATGACATAAAGGGAATCATTGACTTCCTCCCCGCCCTCTAACTGGGTCAATATAGCAGCCTCTCCCCGGCGTACCCCTTTTATGGCAGTCTGCTTCGCCAGGGAAGATTTTTTTGTTTCCGCCAGCTTTGCAGCCTGTTCCCTCCGATACTGTTCCTTCGCCTGGAAACCAGCAGAGGGCTGACTGTTTGGTGCTACCCCCTGTTTCATCTGATCCGGCTGTAAGGTTCCCGGTACAGATACGGTGCTTTTGGCCTTTCCATTTTGTTTTCTATCTTCTGCTGCTCCCCGGATTGCTGCCTCTTTCCCGGATTGCTTTTTCTTTTCCTTTTGTTTTTCAAACAGCGCTTCTCTGCCCTGCTTCGGCTGTTTCCCTTTTTCTGCCCCTTCTTTTTTCTTTCTCTGCCCTAAAAGATCGGCCACCGGCTTAGAGGTAAAAGCAGCTTTCTTTTCCTTTGCAGATAAAATAGGATTTTTCTTATGCACCGTCACCTGGGCTTCTTTTTTTAATTTCAGCTCCGGCTCTTTTTCTTTTTTTACCTTAATCTCCAAAGCAGTCCCCCTCTCCGGGGTTTAATTCTTCTGCCTGATACCAGAGCGCCTGAAACAGATACCCCTGTTCCTTTTCTCTGGGTGGTGGACCGTACTCCTTTTCCAATTCCTGAAAGGCTTCCATAAGGTTTCCGGAAAATTCCTGGTAATCATCTTCTGTCAGGATATATTTTTCACTGAACAGTACCTGCTCCAATTCCCCCACTTCTACCAAATGGTCTATGTCTTCCGGGGAAAGTGGCGGTCCCAGTCTGTCATAAGTCTTTTCTTTCAGGTAGGAAAACTGATAAAGTTCCGTCTGCTGCGGTAAAATCTTCTCCTTACTGCCATCAAAGAGCAAAAAAATAGCTTCCGCTTTTAAGAAAACGGAAACCTCAGCTTGCTCACCATATTTTAGTGCCTGCTCCTTAGAAGGAAACTCCAGCCAGTCCGGAATACGGATTTCCAGCATCCAGGCTTCATACTGCAGTCCAAAAGATAATTGATATTTTGCGATAATTCCTCCTCTCTTCCACTACAAATAGTCATAATAAATCTCATTGGTATCTTCATGAAAGGACAATTCATACTGTCCGGGGATACCAGGATCCTCCATCCACTAACGGAAAAAAGCATCTACATCTGACCATAAGCGGGAATTGCACTGCCTTCCTGCAGCTTTCCTTAACTCCAGCATTTTAGCAAAAGCCCGCCGGTAAGCCCTCTCATAGGTCGGGAAGATGCGGAACTCCCGGTATCTTTGTTTTCCTGCCATAGGACAGCCTACACAGCCAACCCAGTGAAATCCCATTTCGTAAAGAGGGTTCATGGGTATTTTCTCTGCCTGGATATACTCCCAGACCTGCTGGTCACTCCAGTCAACAATGGGATTGCATACGTGTTTGCCCCTTGACAGGCATGATTCAAAGAGTCGCCTGGTATCATCATTATCATTATTTAAAATAATGGCACGTTTTTTTCCATTTGGGACAAAATTTTCATAAATCCCCCTGTTTTTCCTCCGCTTTCGGCTTTCTGCCCACCGGACACCTGTGGTGATAAAACGCCCAGCCCCACCATTTTCTTTTAGAACCTCACAACAATACCGGATAGTCCTGGTAGGAGGGATCATTTTCATGGGGATCAGGCTCCACATAGTTATCCGCTGCCCTTTATAGTAAGGTTTATTGATACTACAAGTTATACCGGCCTGTTCTGCCTTCTGAAACTGTTCCCTCACATAATAAATAGTCTGTGGGGCATCTGCAGTAGTCAGGTTGTGCATCAGTTCAAATGGCACGCCGGAACGCCGTACCAGTTCCCTGCATACGGCGCTGTCTTTTCCTCCACTGTCCGTCACTACCAAAGGAAGCCCATAATGTTGCAGGGACATCTGGCTGGCAGTGCGGATACGTTCTATTGCTGTTTTTTCTAAATCCAATTTTTTTCAGGAGGGAAGATATCTTTTACATGGCCAAAACTCCGCCTCCTTTCCTAATTTTATCTGCCGCCCCTTTTTGGCGGCTCATATCCATTTGCTGCATACGCTTCTACGGTCATACCGTATGACTCTGCTTCCTGTCGTATCTCTTCCATAACCTGTTCTTTGTATGATTTATCCGGACAGGCAGTTGCAAAATCCCGGATATCCGGCATACAAGGCAGCTCCTTCCCTGTATTTAATGCAATCCTGCTTTCCCGGATATAGGCAAGCATGGCTTCCTGATATGCTTTTCGTGATGCGTCCCCCTGCGTCAGTAAAGGGACTTTCTTTTCTATTTCCTGTTCTTCCAGAACCGCTGTTTCCAGTTTTTCCAGGTTGCAGAAATACTGAAGGGTAGGAAGCATCTCCTCCAGTACCCATCTCATTTGCTGTTGTTCATGTTCCCATTCTTCTGTTGTCCTGGCGGTCTGTTTCATAAGCTTCTGCCCTTCTTCTGTATGGAGATAATAATCTGCAAATGCTTTTACATGATCCAGCAGATTTCCTTCCCCGTCACCAAAATCCTGGCGCCCGGTATAAGACATGACTTCCCCCTCTGAGAGAAAACAGATTTCAAAATGTGTTTTGTAATAACCTGCCATATCTTTCTCTTCCACTGCCTGCCGATCCAGCTTTCCGAACAATTCTACCGCTTGATTTAATGGCATGGCTTCTTCCAATGGAATGTCCGGGTGTTCACTGATCCGCACATACACAAAGGGTTTCAAGTCCACCGGCGGAATAAGTTTTACCTGTTCCAGTGTTGTCTTTAGTTTGTCTGCCTGTTCTTTCAGCTCTGGTTTCTGCTCAAATATCTTGCTTCCCAGCCACCTGCTGTATTCCTCTTTTCCATCTTGACATAAGGCTTTCCATATAATAGCTTCCTTATGTTCTGCTTCTTTCGGATAAAAGGTATGGTAAAAATCAGGGTCAAGATTTTTTTCCAGTTTTATCATTTCATCTGCAAAAACAGTAGCCTCCAAGGTTTTCTCTTTTAAAAGCCCTTTGGTATCAATGACTTTTGTTTCCGGAAGATAAGCACTCAGTTCCCTGGCAGCTATAAAAACCTCTGGGTATTGGTTTGGATCATAGATATCTCTCAAAAGATCCACATCCAACTCTCCGTTATAAACCAGGGAAAATTCCAATGGAATACCATCTTCTTCCTCCACATGAAGCCCAATTCCTTTTCCTGCATTCAACCTTTCAGAAGGAATACTCTGATAGATCTTTACTGCCTCTTCTGCACTGTGGATATCCTCCCTGTATTCTCCATAGCGGTTAAATTCCATACATTCTGCCACATAATACGTTGCCAAACGTCCGGTGGCATTCTCGCCCATCTCACCTTTTTCCACGTAGCAATACCTCCTTTTTATGCACAAAAAAAGCACTACCGTTTTTAGCGATAATGCTCTTCGTGTTACTTCCTATTTTCTTTTTTAATTGTTGTTTATCTGTAAGAAAGATACTCTGAAATGCAATAGTTTCCCATAATATCCCGTTCTATCACACCCATCTGCTCCAAGCAGTCAATGTATTTCTTTATTTCATCCTCAGTAAAACGGGTTGCTTTGTCATCTGACCACTGTTTAAATTCAGATACGATCTGGCTGGCATCTATTCTTGAAAAAGTCTGGACTAAATAAGTTACTGTTGCAAGTCCTTCCAGTTCATGGTCGCTCTCTATCCCATTTACATAAGCAACAGCCTTTTCAATTGCAGGAGAAAGGCGGTTCAATAGCTTTGTTGTTTTTTCACTGCATATCACCTGATAAGCTAACTGATACGTCGATTCTGTATCATTTAATCCATAAAAACTCTGATACTCTCCGATATTTCTGCCAACAATATCAATGGAATGGGCATATGGACCATATTTATACTTTTGAAAGGAAAAATAAGGTTCTTCCAGATATAAATTCATAAAATACGCCGCTTTTTGAAGACGAAGTTTTGTACAACGTTTCAGTCCCATTTTGAGTTTCATCAAGACTAAACTGGCTGCTGTAAGTTTAGGTGCAGTAGCTGCTTTCTGCACATAATTTCTCTGTGGCTCATAAATCAAAACCGTAAAATCATCAGCAATTGGTTTTAATTTCTTTTGTATCAGTTCTTTTACTGTCTGCCAATCCAAACCACCATTACCACATCCCAGCGGGGGAATCGCTACGGACTTTACATTCAGTTTCGGAAGCCTTTCTACCAGAACATCCAGTGCTGTTTCTATATAACTTATTTTAGAGTTTTCACGCCACTTATCTTTCGTCGGAAAGTTTACAATTGTAATGCCATTCTCTACAAAAGTATGGATTGTTCCGACATGAAGTGTTTTGTCTTTACATGCTTTTATATAGGCTTTATTGTTTTCCGGAAATTTCAGTTTAAATTGATACGCAATTCCCTTTCCCATATAGCCTTCACAGTTGACTGTATTAACTAAACACTCTGCACCAGACTGAAACATATCTCCAGTTGTGTATTTAATCAACACAACCACCTCCTCTCGTTATTCAAACCATTGGGACATCACCGTAATAAATGGCGGTGGAAAGATAACGCCTTTCTGTTTCAGTAAATTTGTTACTCTGTTTTTAGTTTCTTCAGATGAAACATAGATGCACTGGAATGCATCAACAGGAATAACCAATGGGCTCAGGCATTCCGCCATCTTTATATTTCTGGCTTCCACGTCATTTTGCCCCACACTGGTAAGAATATCCCAGTTGATCATTTCAAAACCTTCATCATAATCATATAACTGGCATCCTTCCAATGCCAATGGGTGCTTAGGTAAAATGCTGAAATTATTGCGCCTTGCCAAATTTCTGGTAATACAGATATAGATCATTTCCTCTCCCGCATGAGTTTTCTTTACAGCCACATCAAAAGCTGAATATGGATGAAAATGAAATGGAATGTATCCGTCCAATCCCAGACTTTCCCTCTTGCGTATAATTTCTGGATCTGCTACATCTCCAAATGTTACCGTATTCTCCCTTAGAATCTTTCTCGGCACAAGGCCAAAATCAATAATAGATTCCAGATTCTTTAATTCTGTTAAATGATATAGAAGTTTTCCTTCTTTCGCATCTTTTAATCCCATCGTTCTCCTCCTAATATAACACACTTTAAACGCTAATCACAGAATTTTTACATTCTCCATCAACGTGTTTGTTTCTATAAACAAATTTTCCATTGTACTCATTATATGGTTCCCGTATTAATCCGTCAATCCCATTAACGTACCTTCTCTCTTTCACTCTTTGCATACGGAAAGGATTGCTCCGCAGCTATCCCATCCATCTGGAAATATTCCGGCAATAGCTTTTCCTCCCGGAAGCTAAAATACCGGTCATCTGATACAATCACATGATCCAGCACTTCAATCCCCAGAAGCCGCCCAGCTTCTGCCAATCTTTTTGTCATGTCCATGTCCTGCCTGCTAGGTTCCGGATTTCCCGAAGGATGGTTATGTGCCAGGATGATATTGCTGGCATTAGACAGGATTGCAGATTTAAACACTTCCCTCGGGTGTATCAATACACTGTTCAGAGTCCCGACACCCACTACATTGAGATTGATTACCTGTCCTTTTGTCCGAAGGTTTAAAATACAGAACATTTCCCGGTCACAATCTTTTAAAAAATCCTGAAAGAGTTCTGCCACATCACAGGGATTTTTTAATTCTTTGCTACTGTATAGAGGAGGTTCTTCCACCAGGCGTATACTTACCACATCTATTTTATGTGTCTTCTCCATGTTCTTCCTTTCCAAAGCAAATCTCCAGCATAATTCCCTCCGGCAGATTTTTTAAAAGTCTTTCCAACTGCTCTAAATTCATTTCTATTTGATATGTTTCAGCCATTCTGCCACCTTTCCCATGATATACAAAAAGAGTGCCTGATAAAAGAACTGCACTCTTTTTGTCCTATCCTTTTTCTACTTTACCGACTTATAATTTTTGCTGTTGCCTAATTTTTTTCTCGTCTGTCATACCTTTTCCTTTACAGATAAAAGAAAAAGTTCCTTTCAGATTACATTACTCCTGCTTTGTCTGCAACGCCTTTTCGTGAAGGTTGGTATTGAAAAGCGCATACAGCGGATTGGCTTCTTTTTCCATACGGTTATCAAATGGAATACAGGTATTTCCATACTTAATGATCCCCGTACCGGAAGGAGAATTATCTACATATTTTAATTGTGCTTCTGGAATTCCTGCTGCAGTGGATAATTCCTGACTGTCTACATTGGACTGCTTTAACAGGGCAATAAACTCACTGTTTCCAAGCATGGTCATGGCTGTATAGTTTTGCAGCATATCAACCAAATTTTGGGTGATTCCTGTGCATAGTCCCCCTTGCTTCCTCACTTTTTTCCAGAGGCTGAACAAAAATTTCGCACTATACTCCCGGTCAAGAACAGTATGGAACTCATCTATATAAAGCCAGGTTGCCCTTCCTTTCTTTGCGTTTTCTGCAATCCTGGCACTGATATTTTCCAGCATGACCAGAGTGGAAATGGCTCCCAGCTCTTTCCCCAGGTCCCTGGTACCATAGACAATGAACCTTGCCTGTACATTCACATTGGTATGGTTATTGAAAATATTTAAAGAGCCATTTACAAACAGCTCCAACGATAAAGCAATGTCCTTTGCCTCTTCTTCTGGCTGCTCCAACAATAACTCATAAAATTCTGACATGGTAGGGATATGCTTTTCCCTTGCCTTTGCAATGTCGATATACAACTTTCGTACACAACGGTCTATAATGGATTTATGGCGACTGTTTAGATTATCCCCGTAACACTGTTCACACAGCCCCAGCATAAATTCCCCTTTATCCCGGATATATCCCTGAGAATCGTTTAAATCCAGCGCCCAAACGTCCATCTCCAAAGGATTGATGTAATTCTTTGTATAGGTAGACAGGTTAATGATTGCTGCCTGGTTTCCCAGGGCTTCTGCAATATCAAAATATTCCAGTGTCGGGTCGATACAGATAATATCATCATCTGTTCCTAAGAACACCTGCAGCATTTCCGACTTACTGAAATAGGATTTTCCGGAGCCGGGAACACCGAATACCATTCCATTTCCATTTGCCAGTTTTTTCCGGTTTCCAATGCAAAGGTTATGAGAAACCTGGTTAATGCCATAGCAGACGCCGGACTTTTCGTTTAATTCCTGTACATTAAAGGGAAGAAGGGCTGCAATATCCCTGGTGAGCATGGTCCGCATTGTGCTGATCTGCCGGTTTCCCACTGGAAGTATGGTATTCATAGCTTCCCTCTGCTGATAATAGTGGGTTTCAATCTGGCACATGCGTCCATTGCCGATATTTTTAATGGTTTCGGTTACACTGTCTAACTCCTTCTTGTCCTCTGCCATGATCAAGAAATTAACCCCTGTATAAAACAGGTTCTGGTCATTTTCCCGCACGTCGTCCATAAGATTTACAATCTTCTCCTTCTGGACTTTCTTGATATGAGAAATGTCACTGGAAAAGTCGTTATTTTTATTACGGACTCTCTGCTGCTTTAAAATATCATTTTCAATGCCCAGATATTTCTTCTGAAGAACCTTATTTGCCAGTTCTTTTGGTACTGGTACAATACAGATTGTAGTAATACTATGAACCGGAAGGCTGGTAATCTCATTTAAAAAGGTATCCGATAAAGAAGAAGGATATTTTTTAATGAATAATGCCCTGCATTTTTTCCGTTCCGTTTCAAAATAACCTGGGTAAAACTGCATATACCCTGGTGAAATATCATTTTTAGGATCACCGCCCTTTTTTAATGCCTGTCTGAAATCAAAGGAAAATTGTTCCTCTTCCCCTATACGGTAAAAATTGAAAAGTACCCGCAGCCGTTCTTCTGCATTTAATTCTTCAATGCAGGAGCCAAGTTCTCCAAAGTTCTGTTTTAAGGTCGCTTCAAAAGTGGCAAAAAATGCTTTTGCCTGTTCGTAGGATTTCCGTTCTACACATACAGTCAGCAGTTTTTCCTGTTCAATCCCCTGCCTTCCATCTACAATGCGCTTTTCAATAATCTGGTTATAACTTCCACGCAGCCAGTTAAAACCATCTCCTTTTTCCTGGAAAAGTACATGCTCCCGGAAATCCTGCATGTTTTTGTTCCGATTAAAAATGGTAATAAGAAAATATACATCAATGGCATTTACCGTCTTACAATACTGCTTTAAGATTCGCATCTGTTCTTCTGCACCTGCGGTTACATAATTAATGTCCAAAAAACGGTATGTCCTGGAATATACCCCCTTCCCTACTTCAAAAATGCCATTTTCTGCAATTCTCCCAATCCCCATGACTTCCTGAAGATATTTCGGGGATTTTACTGCTTTATCTGCTTTTTTTAACTGGTCAAACTTATCTGAAAAAATTGACAATCTCTAATTTCCTCCTTTCAGGCAGATGGGGCCACAAACACAGCAGCTTCCATCTGCCGCTACATGTCTGTGTATCCCTCTCCTGAAATGGAGAGCAGGCGCTATTTCACGCCTTGATTGAATATTCTGGTCAACGGTACATCTTATACCACACCGCTGCTGCCGCACCAAGTACAATCATCACTACCGTTACGATCCCCATACGGATTGCCTTCTTTTTCACCACGTTGACATCACCACCTTTCTTCTCTTTTTTCTGTTCCTTTTTCCTTTGCTGTACTTCCCGTTCTTCTTCCTGACGGGTTTCCATATAAATCTGTTTCAGTTCCTGCACCGATTCCGTAGAGCCATACACCAAAGGGCGGTTAAAAAAGGAAAAATAAATCATCTTCCCTGCAAACTGCCAGAATGTCAGCCCATGATAGTTATAAAACCCAGTCAGTGCCAGAGGTACAACAAAAGGGGTTGCCACATAACAGCTCAAAGTAATCCCGATTTTTTCATACAAAAGCAGGACAATCCCAGTTCCTACGCCCAATGCCAACGCCGAAAACAAAAACTGTTTTGCTGTAAGCCCTAGAACCAGGGATTCTTTATAATGCTGCAGGTCCTCACTTAATTCAATCTCCATACATAACCTCCTGTCTCTGTTTTTTATCTACTCTGTCTTCGCTCTTCCTGCATGGTTTTCTGTAATCCATGCTGATTGCAAAAGGCGGCAACCCCAGCCTGGTCAAACTTACGCAGTTCCTCCAGATGAAATTTCACCACCGCATACTGCCCCATACCGGATTGTGCTTTCCAGGGAAGCAGTGTTCCCAATCCATGCTCCTGAATAAACTGGATATTTTCCTTACTAAAATCACCGCTGATACAGGCAGTTCCAGGCTCCAGGCAATATCCGGGAAGGTTTACGGTCAAATCTGAAAACGGTTCCCACATCCCATCTTCCCGGCTATACAGCTCCACATAAAGGTTTTGGTTCATTGCATAATAATCTACCCGCAATGCCAGTTCTTCGGTTCCATACGCCCATTGAAAATCCGCTGTTTTGATTTCCTTTTGAAATTCTGGATTCTTTACTTCTCCCCGTTCCTGGTATGCCTGCTCATAGGCTGCATATCCCTCCGGGTCCAATTTCTTTAAAGTTTCTTCCTGAAATTCAAACAGTGGATATTCCATACAGCCAGAACAGCAGATTTCTTCTTTTAACTGTCCAATCGCGTTTTTTTTGATAAATTCTACTATCTGCTCCAGATCATAGCCTGGGAGCAAAAAGGTCTGGTTCTTTTCCAGCGGAATTCCCATATCTGTGGTCAATTCAAAAAGTTTCCATATCTCTTCCTCTTTTTCCGTAAACACACAAACTTTGATGTTTTTATCAGCCGGATAAGTTGCAACTTCCAGCCAGACCTCATAGATCTCCCCATTGCCAAAATCCAGGCTGAGTTTTTCTTCCTGTTCCATTTACATATCCTCCTTTCCTACCGACTCCTGCTCTTTGCAGACAGAAGCCTTTCTTTTCCCTTTTCAAAATATTCTTCATTAATTTCAATGCAGATTGCATTCCGTTCACTGGAAAGTGCTGCTTCCCCCAGGGAAAACGAACCTGCAAACTGATCCAGTACCCACTCCTTTTCTTCTGTTACAAATCCAAGGATCTGCTGCAAAAGTTGCACTGGTTTTTCTGCCTGATGAATACGGGAGTTTTTCCCTGGCGGTTCAATGTCAAAGACCGTTGGAAGCATTCCCCTGGCGCCTGACATATAGTGGGATATTCCTGGCTCCGCCTTATCCTTTTTCGCATCTGGGCGTAAATTCCTGGCTTTTCCTTTCGTAAAAAATGCAATCTCTTCCGTATTTTTAGATTTTCTTCCCGTATTGGCAACGAAATCTCCTTTTTTCCAGGCGACTTTTGCATAATATTCAAGCCCTGCTTCTTTCGCCATTTTTTTCATCTGATAGAGGTATTCATAATTTTCCCCATTTTCTTCCGGCATGAACTCTACCAGAAAACACCCTTTTTTCAACACCCGGTATTTTTCATCAAAGTCTTCCTGCGTATATTGAAAACATTCATAGGCCGCAAAATCCCGATTTCCCCCTTTCAGGCTTTTTTTCAGGTCATAAGCATGATCTGTAATAATGGCATCTATACTGTTATCTTTTAAAAAGCTCAAATCCCTGCCATTCCCCTGAACCATCATACAAGTTACCTCTTCTCCGTCCTGTTCTTTGGTAACCGTATAGACTCCTTTGGCTATCCTGGAAAAAAGCCCCTTTTCTATTCCCTCATAAATTCTTGCCCGGATACTGGGTTCTTTTACCTCTTTTACCTGTTCTACACAAGCCACTGCTTCTTTAAGGCTGAAGCATTCTGCGTCCTGAAAATATTCAAATAGTGTCATCTGTATCCCTTTTTCCTGCACAATCCTTTCCTCCTACAATCCCAGTGCCCTGGAAGTCAGGTTCTGCGCTCCTTTTACAGTGCCTACCGTCAGCGCAACCGTAAAGGTCATTTCCCCCAAATAAATCAGGGTTTTGGCCCAGTCCTCATAATCTCCGGTAAAGGTCGGAAGTCCGGAGGAAATAAACTGGTTACACAAAAGGATTGCCAGTGCCATTGTGACTGCCTCAAAAACGACACTGATAAAATATTTCATATAGGCTACAAAGGTATTGCTAAGCCCCCGGTTTCCAGCCAGGGTACTGCTGGCAATCGCCCCAAAAGGTACAATTACCATAATTTTCAAAAAGCGGAAATAAACATTGTACAGCAGGAAGAACCCACAGATAATAACGATTAAAGATAGGAAAACAGCAAGTATCAGGAACACGATACTGGTTCCAAATCCTAAATCTTTGATCACTTCTGCCTGCGCCGGGTCAATGGATAACTCCACACTCTGGTTTTGTCCCAAATGCCCCACCAGGTTTCCACAGGAAGTAAACAGGGCTTTCATAATGGTAATGTTATAAGATACCAGCCACTGTGCAATGGCAACCCGGATAAACATACGGAGGATTGCTTCAAACCGGATTTCTTCCCGGATATCTACCGACTCTGCACAAAACCCAATGACGAAAAAAAGGACTACCAGGGCAGAGCCTATCCCAACAAAAAGGGGTTCAATCCCTTCAATGATCCCCCAGGGCCCGCCCCCTTTGAACCCGGTAGGGGACTGTCCTAAAAGTTCAAATACGAGGCTGACCTGATTATTCCAAAATCCAAACACGATTTCCAAAAGTGCAAGGATCGCCTCTCCTAAATTAAACATCACTTCACCTCTCTTCTTATCTGTTTATCTCAAAAAGAAGAACGGTTTTAGCTGATTCCCAGGAAAGTAAGAACGGAGGAAATAGCTGCCATAATAAGCCCTGCAACAATTCCTTTAATGGCACTGTTCATAGAAGAACTGTCCTGCTGCTGGTAAGCCTGTGCAAATTCCATCACGTTTTTTGCCAGGATAATCACACCCACCGCACCGATAATACTGATCACCAGTGTCTTTAAATTCATAAGCGGCTGTGTTACGTCACTTACCCCGGAAGCCATGACAGTCTGGGGGAACAGGGAAACAGTGGCAGCGCTTACTGCCAGGACTCCCAGTAGAGATTTTTTCAAGCGGTTCTGTTTCTTTCTGATAACCTCTTTGATTTTCATATCTTTTTACTCCTTTTCATGTGATTGATACCGCATTACGCAAAAAGACAGATTTTTAAAAACCTGCCCTGCGTAATGCAAAAACTACAGGTTTCCAAAAATCTGCCTTCTTTAATCCGAGGCTGTTTCTTTTGTAAATTTTTTACGGATTTCCTTCATCTTTTCAGCACTGTTTTTTGTATCTGCCATTTGAAGGATTTTATCATACGAAATTCCAGCACCAATGGCAAGCATGATTTCTCCCAACTGTTCCTCATTATAAACATGGCTTTCCAATAATTCAGAAAGTTTTTCTTCCTCTGTCTGTACCGGTTTTTCCGTTTTCTTCGGCGGCCTCACCTCCTCTACCGTTCTCTTCTTCTGGTTCTCTTTCAGCTCTTCCTCCGAAAAAATCTTCTTAGGAATAGGCTCATAAGAAAAAATTTCATCAAAAGACAGTTCCACAATCTGAACATCTTCTCCCTGTTCCTTTTTCTTCTTATAATAATCCAGGGATTCTTCACTTAAAATCTGTACCGCCTGTTTTTGGGCAGCCATTCTGTCATGGATATAAGGCGCACCCCCGCCATCTTCTGTTTCCGAAAATCTGGAGTGTGCAAAAGTATTGTATTTCTTATCAATAATAGGATCACAACCCCTGATTAACAAAATACACTCTGAGTTATCCAGCTTTCGGGTTTCGTCCGGTGTCAAAAGCTCACGCCCCAGCACATCATAATTCCGGGAACTGCTCCCTTGCCGGCCTTTGGTTTCCCCACTGCTTTTTTTATCAATGGTTCCTTTTCCCAGGGACTCACTGATATACTTATGCGTGGACTGTTCATTCCCACCAAGATATACCAGGGAATCACAATTACCCGGTATGGTTTCCCAGGTTTTCTCAAACAAAGCCTTGATCTGGGCAAGGTTTTGGATAAAAATGGTACAGGAAATATTTCTGGAACGCATGGTACTAAGTAGGCTGCAGTAGTCATCTGGCAATGGCACGTTGGCAAATTCGTCCAGCATAAAATTCACGTTAATGGGAAGTTTTCCATTGTAATGGAAGTCTGCCTGGTAATACAATTCCTGGAAAATCTGGGAATAAAGCATACCAATTAAAAAGGCATAACTCTTATCCGAATCCGGCGTCACACAAAAAAGTGCGGTCTTCCGGTTTCTGTCCCCATCAACACCAATCCCAATCTCCTCAATCTCCATTTCATCATGATCCAGAATCCGCAAAATTTGTGGGTTCTGTAACAATCCCAGCCTTGCATTTGCGGAAATGATGATACTCCTTACCGTATCTCCTGCACCCCGTACCACTTTATTATACTGGATTAAAGCAGGGTGGTTGCTTCCCTTTTTTCTCTCCAGTCTGCGGAAACGCCGGTCTAAATCAGAAGGGGAACCGTCTGCATGGACTTCCGCCTCATTCAAAAGCTGCAAAACCATACGGAAATTCCTTTTCTCCATTTCACACTCCTGCCACACATAAAGAAAAATAGCCTGCAAGTACAAAGACTCGGCTTTCTCCCAGAATGGATCACTGGGCTGTGCGTTTTTCGGTGTGGTATTATTGATCAAGTTAGTAACCAGTTTTACAATATCTGTTTCAGAGCGGATATAGCGGAATGGATTATATCCGTTAGACTGCTCCATTTCCACCAGGTTCAGCACCCGTATCCGGTATCCATGCGCTTTCAGCATACCTCCGCAGCATCTTAAAATCTCCCCTTTGGGATCTGTAATGATCTGGGAAGCCCTGCTTAACTGAAGGAGATTGGGTTTCACCATGAACAAGGTTTTTCCAGCGCCGCTTCCTCCGATTACCAGGACATTTAGGTTTCTCCTAGTCTTTCTGGTATTCATGGACAGCCTGACATTCTGGGATAAGATCAGGTTATTGTGTTCATCTTTATCCGCAAACTGCTTTGCCACCTTTTTCGGATCTGCAAAAACAGCGGTACCAAATTCCTGACCCGGCATATAGTTTTTCCGGCTGGTGACATACATGACCATACCGATCACATATACAAAAATCCCCAGAATGATTGCTTTTAAGGAAGTTTCGTTCCAATAATTGGCAAACGGGGCTGCCATCACCTGATCCAGACGGTTTAAAAAATAGTTGATATCCTTTCCAGGCTGATAACACACGTTCAAGAGATAACCTCCATAGCCGGAAGCTACGCCTCCAATGAAATACATACCCCAGGACTGTTTCTTCTTTTTCTGAATTGCTCCGGTTCTCTACCTCCTTTGCCCCTGTATGCTTCTTCTCCCTGCTTCCAGGTTCTGTTGTGTCTTCCTGTAATTATGTTCCCTTCTTCTGCGTATCTTTTCCTGCTCCTGTCTGGCACGTTCCCTGCGTACCGGATCATAGCTTTCCCTATATAAATCTTCCCCCGAAGTTTTTCTAAGAAAACGGTCCTCCAGGTCTAAAATTGCATACTCCTTCTTCTTTTCCAATCCTGCAAAAATAGTCTTATGGTCATTAATCCAGCTAATTTCCGATTTGTCCAGCCAGATAAATTCATTCTTACGGTACGGAATCCTGGTTTTGATATGATGCTCTGTTTCTTCATATACCAGCTTCTGGTCTATGGTAATGGCATTCACACCTGGATTGTTCCGCTTTTCCTTTTGGATACGCTGAATGACCTGCATCTTTTCTTCTGTTTCCTGGCTGTTTCCAGTGCTGCGTCTTTGGGCTTCCTCTTCCCCAAACAACTGTTTCCACTGCTGGGAATCTACCAATTCTTCGATCTGTTCCGGTGTCCTGGTCAGTGTCACCGTACCTTCCTTCCCTTTCTCCAAAATCCCCTGTTCTTCCATGTAGCAGATAATCGGCCAGATCTGAAGCCAGGTCATATTCAGACGGGAACGGACATCACTGATCTTCTCCACCTGGTTTTTCGCCAGTTCCCGCGCAACCAGTTCACACTCCTTCGGCTCCGGCAGGACAGGCTTTTTTACTTCTTCTACCAACTGCTCTACCTTATCCGGCTCTGCATTTTCATAGTATTCATCTAACGTCCCAATATTGGAATGTTCAATTTTTGCCATCATGGACTGAATACGGGGCGCTGCCTGGGAATGGAACAAAATTTCACTCATACCGTCCTTCTCATTCAAATCCGGCAAAATGGAATATAAAATCCCATACTTATTTGCCAGGGCTTTTACCCGTTCCAGGTCTTTTGTTTCAAAACGGAAAACCTGCAAATCGCCTCCCATTTTCAGGAGCTTTTGTACAGAAGTTTTCCCTGACAATTTTTCCTGGTCCAGAACTTTTTTAAATACCGCACAAATATCTTTTACAAACTGCCAGCCTGTATTTCCCATTTTCAGAATGATTTCTGCGCCTTCAAAGGAAACTTTAATGATTTGCGCCGCATCTTGTATTTCACTCATGCTCTCCCTCCTATCCCATTGCCCTGTCTTTTTTTGCTAAAACAGCCGCCTTTGTTTTTCCTTCTGCAAGCATGGCTTCCAGGTCATACTGGATATTTTCCTGTTTTAAGAGAGCCTCCAGCATGTGGTTTGCTTTTTCCTTTTCATAGGTCATATACTGAAGCTGAAAAATATAATTCTCAATCTGCAAAATATTTTCCGGAACCTGAGAAAACGGTTCAAGGTAATGATAAAGAATACGCTCTTTTTCTTCCTTTCCTGCATGAGGCGCCTGTAACTGCAAAATAATTTTTTCTACCTCTTCCATAGACTCCTTATGAAAAGCAATACGGTACAAATCCTGTTTCTGCTCCCTAGTAAGAAAGGGCTGTTCCTTTTCGGCAGCTTCCAAAAGGGAAAATATTTTTACCACATGTTCAAGTTCTGCCATTTACACACCCGCCTTCCGTTTCCGCATCAAAAGGATAATTTCCCGCATTTTTTTCATTCTCTCCGGTGAAGGACTGTTCTCCATCACCTGAAGAATTTCTGCATCTGCCAGCCCACTTTCTACACACTGGCGAATTTCTTCCAACTGTTCTGCGGACAAGTTATATTCCAGAATTTTCTCCACAACACTTTTGGGTACTTTTTTTCCAAGCATGGCAATCCCAAGCAGCCGGCGCTTACTTTTTTGCAGCCCTTCCGCTGTTTGTATGCTTTTTTCTTCCAATACCACTTTTGTTTCCCTGGAAGCAGCTTCTGTTTTTTCCCTGTATTTTTCTGCTTCTTTTTTCAGCTCCTGAATTTCCTGCTCTTTCTTTGCCAGCTTTTCTTTTAATTCCTGTATGTTTTTATCTTTATATTGCAGGTTCTCATACAGGTCTTTAATCTCCTGGTTTTTCTCTTCAACAACATGCTCCTTTACCAGAGAGGACAAGGCTGTAAAACGGTCATTGCTTTCCCGGAACTGCTGAATGGATTGTTCCATGATCCCCATAAGATTTTTCATATAAGAACGCATTTCTTCATCTTTCGGAACTTCTTTTTTTGCCTTTGACTCTTCCAGTTGTATCCGCATGGTCCGCATACGGCTGGCCGGCAGTTCATTTCCGGCATAGGTTTTCACCTCTTCCAGATCCAGCCCGTTTTTTAAGCCCTCTACGATTTCCCGTACCTGGAACTGGTTATAATTTCCTTCGCATAAAAAGTCGATTTCCCCAATCCCTTCCATAAGCCCTATGATGATTGCTTTCATCACCGGGGCTTCCTGGTTGCTCTTAACTACTTTCTGAATATCTGAAACAGGAAGACCAAAATCCAGCCCCATAGAAACTGCGTCCATCTGTTCTTCTTTTAAAACTTTCCGGCATTCTTCCAGATACCGTTGTCCTTCTACTGTCATTTACCCTCCTTTTCCTCTGCCCCTCGCAGACGGTTTCCTATTCTTTTCCTTCTGCTGTGCTTCCAACTTTTCTTTTTCTTCTGCTTTTTCACGCAGACGCTCTGCAATCCTTTTTTCTTTTAAGATTTTTTTCCGTTCGATCCGCAAACGCTCCTCTTTCTCAAAGAAATAAGCGTCTGTCTGTTCTGCATCAGACAAGGAATATCCCATTTCTTTTAACTGCCCAAGAAGGTTTTGGTATGTCTGGTGGTCTTGAAAAAATTCCTGATACCCTTCCTGATAAAGTTCTGCTTCCATCTGTTTTTCCTGCAGCTTATTGAGAAGCAGAAGCATTTCCTCATAAGGAACCATTTCTTTTCGTAGCTGCTTTCTTGCCCTGCTGTTTTCCCAAAGCTGTTCCTTTGTTGCATCAGAAATGGCTTTCAACTGCGCCTTATCCTGTATGCGATAAGCTGCCAGAAAATCAAATTCCTCCTGCAATTTTTTCAATTCATGGATTGCTGCCCTGTATTTCCAGGTTTTAGAGTTTGCCATTGGTTTCCCCTGCCGATACCTGCGAAGAAAACATTCCTTCTGGTATCTGGTCAAATGCCGCTCCCGGTATGGGATAAACACATACGTCCATTCTACCGGTATCTCCTCTCCGGTCATTTCCGGGATTGGAAGGCGTCCAAAACGCTGCCGAAGCTTTTCCTCTGTATATTCTTCCCCTAGCTGGTCAAGCCGCCTTGCCCTTCCTGCTCCGGGTTCCCGAACAGAAAGGCGCTTTCTTCCCCGCAACTCATATCCCATGCTGGAAAGATTTTCAAGAAATTCCTCATAAGAACCTGCGTCCTGTAATGCCTGGTCCACATCTCTTCTGATCCGCCTGTCCCGTTCAGAAAGAGATTTTTCTTCCTGTCCTTTTTGTTTGCGTTTTTCCTTGGCTTCTTCCAGATCCAGCACAGATAAACCATGCTCCCTGCATATCCGGTTGGTCAGAGGCTGGATAATGTTTTCCCAATCCCCATTTCTATAATCGTATTTATATCCCGTAGTACAGCGTACTGAATTAAAAATAATGTGCCCATGAATATGGTCCGTATCATTATGGACTGCATAAACCGCTTCAAAATCCTTCCCAAGAAATTCTGTCACAAACTCTCCTACCATTTGGAAGGCTTCTTCTTCCGAAACCTCATCTTCCTCAAATGAAAGAATGAAATGGTAGCCCTGCCTTTTATCCAGCTTTCCAAAATGACGTTTGGTATCTACCATCTGGGATAATGCCTGTTCAGGAATACAGTTATGTCCACAGACATAGCGGCCATGTTCTGTTTTCTCCGGGTTCATAATATAGCGAAGACCATTTGCCAGATGTTTTGCCGGATAACCCGTTTTTGCCTGTTTCATGTGCAGGCACTTTGTAATTGCCATAACCTACAGCCTTTCCTGCACCTGGCTTACCAGTGTTTTTATCTGCTTCAAAAACACATACAGACGGTGTTTATCTTCCCTGGAATAAAGGGCGCTGTTATTGTTATGGGTAATCTGGTTGATGTTTACACCAATCCGGTTGATTTCCTGGTTCATGCGTTCCAGTTCCTGACGGATTTCCGGGTAATCCCTGGGACGGTTGGTAATCAGCATACGAAGGTACTGGGAATCGGAAAGCCCCATCTTTTCTGCCTGTTTTTGTAACTCTTCCAACTCCCATGAGTACAGCCGGATTTCTTTTCTGCATTTCATTGTTTCTTTTTTCATGCTCCCCCTTTCCTTATCTTTATCACATATTTCATCTACCGATTTCTACTCCAACGCTATCTGCAGTCAACTCCTAAGACCTGCTATCGGTCACCGTATAACTTCCCGGCGTCCGGACTGGCTATGCCAGTCCTCTGCAAGATACGGATTTTACCGTACAAAATCCCATCTTGTTAGGGGGCACCCCCTAATACCCCGGATAACATAGATAGCAAAACGCAGATACTGATAGCAGACCTGCGTTCCATATAGGGAAAAACCGATAGCAGTTCCAAACATCTGCTATCGGTTTTTCCACTTCCTACTTCTATTTCTGCTAACAAAACCCCAGTTCTGTTAGCAAATCTGCCAGCCTCCTGTGTCTGATGTGGCAGCAGTTCTTCCATTCTGCTATCAACGCTTTTGCACAGACTCCCTGCTGGCTGCTTCTTCTTCCGCAATTTCTCTCTTTCCAACAAGTATGGGAAGACTCTCTATGGACCATTTGCCGCTTTGGGTTTCTCTTATGAAATTATTGGTTTACCTGTTCTTCCAAACGCTCCAATGCCTTTTCAAAAGCTCCAATCCCACTGAAAAAGGAAGAAAGCCGAATATCCTCAAACAGATATGGCATGGCTTTGTATAGTTCCAGAAAAATATAGTACAGCACATCAACAACAATGGAATTTCCTGCCTGTTTGTAAAGCTGGCTGTTGCTTATGCCTGCTTCTTTTGCTTTCCAAAAATCCGCATCGGAAAAGCCCATAAGCCGGAAGCATTCTAAAGGTGTCAGCCTCCGGATACGGATCAAAGACTCTAAACGGTGTATCCCATTTGATGTCGTAAGCGTAGGGCAGAGTTCCCCATGCTCCTGTACCCTTCCCCGTTTTTCCACAGACGGATAACTAAGATTTACAACACCATTTTCCAAACATTCCTCATAACCTTTCTGTGTCTTTTGACGTACCAGAATGATATTATCTTTTTGTACAGAAGTAAGGGTATGGCAGACTTCTTTTTCTCCCAGTTCCAAAGTCTGCACAATCCGGCCTTCCGGGTCATACCTGCCCCGGATTGCTCCTGGACATTTTTCTACAATCTTTGGCTGGTCATGCCCTGCTAAAACCGCACCGCTGCTTCCTAAAGGGGAATAAATAACCCCGCTTGAACCATAGCCGGTATGAATATCTCCCACTTGAAGAATTTTGGGCTGATGTCCGCCACCACCACAGGCAGTTACCGTAGGGCAGCACCCGTCTGGCAGATAAACCCGTCCAGTCTGTTCAAACACCCCTTTGATATTTCCGGCCCGTTTTACCCGGTTTTCCCGAAAAGCCTTCAGGCTTTTTTCGTCCGGCTCAAACAAAAGCGCTTTTCTCTCTTCCATATCTTCAATCAAGCGGCGTACTTTTTCCTGGGATAAGTAGTATCTTTCCTCTACCGTATCCTCCAGAATATCCATAAGGCACTGGAAGGACTCCAGCGGTTCTGGAAACTGGAATGTTCCATTATCCATTTCCTTCTGTATCAAAATCAGATATACCCGTTCCCTGTTCTGGGGTATTCCGTAATGCTTTGCATTAAGAACACTCCAATAGGTGTGGTATCCGTATTCATGCAGTTCTTCTTCAAACAACCGGAATGTGGTATCCCGGAATTTTTTTCCTACAATATTTTTTACATTTTCATAAATTCCCCATATTGGTTTGACACCCCGTATCATACGGAGCCACTCCACCAGAAGGGAAGAACGTGTTTTATCAATATCATGGGAACCACACATGCCGCAGGCGTCCCTTTTGGAATAATGTACCTGCAGAGGGTTATACTCATACCCGCAGCTTCGGCATTTCCAAACTGCGCCTGCCTGCTTGCCTGCCAGGGAAAAATCCTGACAGGGGCTTCCGCCACAAATCATGTTAAACGGTTCAATCTCCCTTTCGTCCACTTTTGTAATATCTCCCAGATTCAATGTTTCACTTGTACCATGAATCGCACAATAACTCTTTGCTGCATATTTATCAAACTCACAAAAATTCACCAAACTATATTTCATTCCTCATATTTCATGAGGTGTAGCTACACATTTTACCTAGGATTACTCACTTATTTCCTCCTGTCTCCTAAATTTTTTATAGTCTTCATGAGAAATCCACAGCTACAAACGAAATATCCATCTGGCATTACCTTACAATCATAGAATCACCCCTTCCCGTATCCAGAGTTTATCCTTCTGTCAAAAATTCTGTTGGTCTGCACCACCTCCTTTCCTAACACCCCCACTTTCGGATTGGTTATTTCTTTCTCACCGCTCTTCTTTCCTGATGTTTGCCAGCACCCTGGACACATACGCCTGCTTGGGTATCCCCATGCGGTATCCCTGCCGCTCATAGCTCTCTTCGATAAACGCAACCCGTACACGTCCATGCAGTTTCCTCTTTCCTATCCACTGCACTACTTTTTCCATCTCCGCTTCGCATTCGTCGATCTCCCATTTTTTGAAACATTCCTCATCATAGCTATTTTCCAAAAGAATACCCTCCTATCTTGCCTGTGCTATCTGGTATGGTACTATGTTCCTGTGTCCTACCATTTTTTCTATCTTTTGTATGTTTGTCCCTTTTGTTTCAGTAAGAAGCGGCCTTTCCTTTTCTACCAGGCTGGAAAGCTCTTGGTTTTCCTTTTTATACTGCAAAAAAGCATTATAGTCTTTTCCCATAGGTGGAAGACGTACAAAAACCTCATACTCCATAAGGGTATATTTTCTTGCCAATTTTTTTGCCGCTTGTCTTCCCGGCAGGTCATTATCCAAACAGAACTGTATCTTCCTGATATGAGGATAATCTTTTAAGAACTTTTCCAAAGGACCATCGGAAAGCATTCCAAGTACCAGGATATTGTTCTGATAGTCTTCCCGCAGTTCCATATCGGACATGGCATCAATGGCCGCCTCATATACATAGAGCGTATCACTGTTTTGGTCTACCAGATTAACCCCATAAGTTTTGTCATTCCCCGTAACATCTCCTTTAAAGGGTTTTCCATATTTATCCAGGGTTCCCCTCTGGCTGGCAAAACGTGGGATACCTTCCGTATCTTTTCCCACAAAAACCAGGTTATGGTACGTTCCGCTCTCATACAAAATCCCCTTTTTTACCCAAAAATCAATCATCTGCTTTGACAGCTTCCGCTGTTTTATCAGATAGCCATATAACCGGCGGCTGGTTTCTGATTTTGAAGGAAGTACAAAAGGTTCTTTCGGTATGTCTTTTCTCTGTTTTGTTTCTTCTATTTTTTCAGTCTGTCTTTCCGGTTGAAATTTTTGCATGGTTTCAGTACGGATATATCCGGCAAACTCCAGCAGATATTTGACTGCCTCCACAAAATCCATGTTTCTGAAATATTCCAGAAAGTCAATGGTGCTGCCACCTACCCCTTGGCTAAACCGGCACCAGGAAGACCGGTTGAAGATCATCACAGAGTCCATACCCACTGCCTGATAGAACCTGCCTTTCCTTTTCAATGGAATCCCTATCTGCTCCGCCAAATCCACTAAATCCACTGCCTTTGCAATCTGAATTTCTTCAGCCGTAAATTTTCCCATACTGCACCTCTTCATATTTCATATCCAGATAATGTGCCATTTCCGGGTGCAGAGCTTCAAAAGCAGTCAGGTAGCGGAAACAGGAACTATACTCTCCCTGTCCGGTACAAAATTCCCGTAGGCTCTTTTTCGAATACTGGGCCGGCTGGTTACACCAACGACTTAGGTTGATATACATTCCCTTATAAACCTCCGGTGCCTGTTCCCATGCTGCATAGCGCATCAGATAAGCCAGGCACTTATACCGCATCAAAATCTCAATCCGTATGAAAACGTCCCGAATATCCTTTGCCCAAAAATCTGCTTTCCAGGTCCCTTCCCAGTCATAACCGCACAGTACATACAGCTTAATTTTCTGGTAAGAAACTGGGATCACTTCCCGCAAAAGTTCCAATTTTCTTACAATAAGTTCCTGATCTTTGATATGGTCAAAGGCAAAAATCATACCATTATCCAATTTTCCAGATGCCAGAAGTTCCATCTGCCTTTTCTGCATAATCCTCAGATCCAGCCCCTGCCGGAATTGAAACCGCCTGCCTGTTTCCAGGACACTGGAAAAGATTTTTTCCCACCCTGCACAGGCAAAAAAGTTATCGTCCAAAAAGCATAACTTCTTTCTGGACGGGTCATAAAATTCTTCCAATGGGCTTGCTGGTGCTGCACCGGTGCTGTTTTTGTTTACACAGAAACTGCACTTCCGAAAACACCCCCTGGTGAGGAAACCAATGGAATACTCCGTATAAAATTGGAACTCTTTCTTCTTTTTCTCTCCTTCGCTATGTTCTTTTACCATCTGGTCATACAAATGATAGTCCGGTGTATGGTGTTCAATCGCTTCTGGAAGTACCGGTGCTTTATCGTAAAAAAATCCAGTCCCTCCATAAACGGTTGTTTCCCTCGTCAAAATATGTTCCGGCACAAAGGTATCCGTAAACACTTTTGATACATAGAGCCGGTCATATTCCCCTGCCTGGCTGTAATCCAAAAGAAGCTCTGTTTCAAATCCCTGCTCCTTCCAATAAGCGGAAAGTTTCATACATGCCAAGTTAGGAAACCGGTGTCTTTTCCGGTATAAAAGATCTGCATCTATAATCCCTATCCTCAACGCCTGCTCCTTTCCATACGGATAGTTCCGGTTTTCTTCTCCCCTTTGACTGCCTCTTTTCTTTCTTCCTTTTCCTTGCATTCTGCCGGGCAATATGATTTTCCATTTGCTTCCATGATTTCTGCAAATTCACAAATATGGAACACCCTTGCCCCTACCTGTGTGTGGTATTCATCAATATAGGTACAAACCCGTTCTTCCCTTTTTCCATCTGGATATACAATCTCTATGGAGTCCCCGTCTGCTATGCTGAACAGGGTATGATAATGGCTGTCAATAAACCGTATTCTTTTTTTCTCTTCCATGCTTCTCACCTCATATTGCCAAAGAAAGGACAGCCGCAGCCGCCCTTTCCCAAGTTTAAAAACTGATTTTTATTTTCTATGCCTTTTTATGTCTTTTTCTGTAATAAAGTAGGCCTGCTACCATACCTGCACTTACACCAAGAGCCAGCAAAGGCAGGAACCAGTTTGTATCATCACCCGTTTTTGGTCCTGGTTTTACGGTACCTGGTGTTTCTGGTATTTTTTTATTCTGGATCTCTTTTACCACTTCAATGACTGGTGTTTTATCATTCTGATAGGTAAATACGATTTCCCACTCTTCTTCCGTCTTCTCATATCCCTTTAAGGTGGCAGTTTCTTTCAGCACATAGGTGATCGGTTCTTTGAAAACACCATTTTCATAAGTTCCAATTGGAAGTAGTTCTGAAACTGCTTTTCCATCTTTTCCAGTCTTCAAACGTCCTACTTCTTTTCCGGTTTCCTTTTCCAGCAGAACAAATTCTACTCCTTCCAGAGCCGCTTTGCTGTCTGCATCCGTTTTTACGATAACCAGTTGTCCCATAGCACGCTCATCTTCCATCTTTACTTTCTGGATTTCTCCCGTTTCTTCTACTGTAAACTCCACGTCATTGGCCACAATATATCCGTCAACTGCCGCTTCTTCATGCAGAGTATAAGTACCTATCGGAAGGTACTCAATCAGGTGTTCCTCTCCTGTGGTCCAGGACTCTACCACTTCCCCGTCCTGATCCAGAATCTGCAGCTTCGCTCCCTCAATTTCTTTTCCATCTGTAATATCTGTTTTGGAAATTGAAACTTTGGTATGGTCGTCCTCCATTTTCACTTTTTGTATGTCCCCTGTTTCTTCCACAACAAATTTCACATCTTCTGCCCGGACATATCCCTGTTCCGTAGGCGCTTGCTCTTCATGCAGTACATATTCTCCTGGTTCCAGTGCATAGACTACATGGGGTTCTTTCTTAGATACCCACTCTTCTACCACCTTTCCGTCCTGATCTAAAATCTGCATTTTTGCACCTTCAATTTCCTGTCCACCGGTTAAATCTACTTTTGTAAATTCCGTAATGGTAGGCTGATTAGAAATTTCTTCTGAAAAAGCGAGCAGTTCAAGGGTCTGGTCTGTATAAGACGCATCAAAGGAATACACCTCATCATTTGGCAGGTATCCCGGCTTATGCTCTACTTCCTGAATATAGTATTTTCCATGAGGAAGATCTGCCTGAAATACCAGCTTGCCCTCTTCATCTGTTGTTCCCAGTTCAATCAGGGCATCTTTTTCTACAACTACTTCCCCGGCAGCATTTTTGATATCCTCCTGCGCATACAGCCCGAATACCACTCCTTCCAGCGGTTTTCCGGTTTCTGCGTCTTTCTTCAGAAGACTCAGGGAAACTTTCTGTCGCTGATTGGTAAGTTCCATTGTTACATAATCCACTGCTACTTCCTGTCCCTTATATGCAATTTCAAATTCTTTTGCTTCCGAGTCAAGCACGCAGTTCTGACCTGCTTTTTCTTCCACTACATAGTATTTTCCGATAGGAAGATTATTCAGGACTGCCTTTCCTTCTTTATCTGTCACCATACGAGCTACCAGGGCATCTTTTTCATATTTTACAATGCGGTTTCCTGCTTCGTCTTTCTGTCCGTCCGGGGTATAAATGGTTTCCTTTGCATGAATGGCAAATTCTGCACCTTCCATATTTCCCTCTTCATAGTCAAATTCATAACCTTTCTCTTTTTCCATGACCTCTTCCCCAGTGAAGAAACTGCTTACCTGATTTACGAAACCTGCTACACCGTTTTTCATCTTTGTCAGGAACTTTTCTTCTACTTTAGAAGCACCAGAAAGTTTTTCTCCTTTTTTATGGATTGTAAGACTTCCTACTGCTTCATCATTATACTGTTCAATGACAACAATAAATTTACCAGTTTCCTCCTCTACCTGGTGTACGGTATCAGAATCTACGGTAATGGTGATCGGCGCTTTCTTTGCCTCCTGGTAAGCTCCCCCGTCTGCAACTTCATTCAGCGGAACTTCCTTCCCGTCTTTTAAGAGGACATTTTCAAATCCTACCTGTACATAATTTTCCGGTGCTTCCACTTCTTCAATCCGGTAAGTGCCACATTTTAACTGCTCCGGTGTAATCAGGTATCCCTCTTCGTTGGTCCTGAACACAGATACCACTTCTTTTTTTGGATATCTTACGATCATTTCCACATATTTTTCTGCTTCCACATCATAAATCTTATAAGCTGCACTGTTATCCAGCACCGGCTTCTGCGTCTGGGCATCTTTTTTCACAATCTTGAAGTAATACTGCAAAGGACGGTCATCAAACACACGCCATACCTGGGGTTCCCGGCTGTCTTCCGAAATCTGTACAATAAATGGACGAATCCCTTTTAAATTTTCCGGAACCGTAGACTCAAACACCACATAGGTTCCATAAGGAAGTTCTGGACTCTTTAAATATCCTTTCTTATCCGTAAACAGCTCTGGTACCGTAATCTTTTTACCATTCTCCCAATAAGAAGCTGTTTCGTCTTTGCTGTAATCATAGGTGATAAAATCTTCCGGGGTATAATAAGAACCATTTCCCGGCTTCAAACTTCCGTCTTTTACACCAGACAGCTCACTGATGAGGAATACCTTAAATCCAGCTCCTTCTACCAGTTCTGTTTCTGTCTGCTCCCCGTCTTCTGAGATCTTGATAAGCTGAAAGGCCTGTTTCTTTACAGTTTCCTTTACAGTCACCTCCCGGTGTACAATCTGTACTTCCTGTCCCTCATACGAAACCTCTACGGGATACTCTGTTTCATCTAACAGATACCCTTCTGCCGGCTCTATTTCTTTTACGAAATAATTTCCAAGATACAGGTTTTTGAAATCTACGGTTCCTTCACTGGAAATCGTACCCTGCGCTACAAGTTCCCCTTTTTTATGGACAATCCCATCTTTCTTATTTGGGTGTTCAATATCTTGTGCAGCATATAATCCGTATTTTGCCCCTACTAAGGTTGCGTCACCCTGGGAAATAAATCCCTGGGAATCCTGGTCAATCTTACTTACATGAACTTCTCCCCGTACTTCCTCATTTTTAAAATCATGGGAAAAAGTATATGTGTAGGTGCTGTCGTCTTTATATTCATAGAAGAAACGATACACCTCATCTGTCATATAGTACTTATCCGGTGCCTGGATTTCCTTTACACTGTAATGGAAATTCAAAGGAATATCTGCATGGAACACAGCCATTCCTTCCCTGTCGGAAACAGCACGTTCCACCAGGCTTCCTTTTTCTACAAGGACCTTTCCGTCTGCTGCTGTCAGGTCTTCTTCTACATACAAGCCAAACGTCGCACCTTCCAGGGTAACATCATCATGTTTCGATTTTTTCACTACATTTACGGAAATCTCCGGTCTTGCATTGGTAAAAACGGTTTCCCCCTGGGATAGCTCTACATTCTGTCCTGCATAGGACAAGGTTACAAACTGGGTACGTTCCTGTTCTGTTTTCCCAATCACCAGATTTTCCGGTGCTTTCTGTTCTACAACCTTATATTTTCCAAGATACAATTCTTTGGAAACAGCGCTTCCATCTTCCCCTGTTGTCAGACTTTCTACCAAATCCCCTGCTTTATGCACCTTCGTCACTTTATCCTGGCTGTAAATATCCTCTGCCGCATAAATGTTATATTCTGCCCCTGCAAAGTCCGCATTTCCATATACAAAAGTCAGGTTTCCCTCTTCTCCGGTTACTCCGGTCAGAACCTCACCTTTTTTACGGATTGTGATTTTTCCTTTCTGTTCCTCATTCGTCACTGCAACAGAAGTTGTTTTTCCTGTTTCCAGCTTCACGTTAAAAGACTCTGTATTCAGCTTATATCCTTCTGGAACAGAAATTTCTTTTAAATATACCGTATCCTGGGTTTTCGGAAGTTCCACCTCAGAAGTACCATTGCTGTCTGTGGCCGGCATCTGTACAAGAAGGTTTTTACATGCACTGTCTGAATAAATACCAAAAACAGCGCCGGACAGATTTACTTTACTGTTCTTATCTTTTTTTGTTACCTTTACCCTTGCCAGGTCTAGCCACTTCACCGTAAATTCCACAGAAGCACTTTCTTCTTCAAAAAATGCCCCATACCCAATATCCTGAGAACCAGAACCCGTAGACAATACTAAGGTCTTCCACTGAGTTCCCATTTGTCCTTTCAGCTTACCACTGTTCCATGTACCAGTTACAGTTTTGGGAGCACTGAAATAGAATGTGGTATTTCCATTGATCTTTACGGTTCCTGTCTGTTTTGTACTTCCACTGTGATAAGTCACATTCTCTGGCATTTTTAAAGTAATATAGTTTCTATGGTCACCTTTTAAAGTAAATTCTCCGGTACGCTGTTCCTTTCCACTTTCATAACCCTTTGCTTCCTTTGGGGACAACGTGATTGCTGCTGTCGGAGGTGCTTCCAGGCTGTAAATATGCTGGATATATCCCCACACACCGCTTGCCTTAATATCTTCAAAGGTACAGCCATAAAAACCGTCCATGCCACAATAAGAATAAGCGGCAGCTAAATGCGTAAAAATATACTTTGTCTTCCAGTCAAAAGAGGGCATATACTCCCCAGTAATGTCCCCGGGACCGCCATATCCATAATAAAGGACTTTCTGTAATTCCGGGTTGCTTTCAAATTCATTGGCTACATAATCCGAGGTCGGCGGGGAAGCCTTCATAGACTCCAGACAATATGCCACATGGCCATTTACGGTGAAATAGGAAGTAGAATAGTTCCCCACGTTAGAAGGGTATGGGATTTTCTCTCCCTGTACCAGATGTACATTGCTTCCTTTTTGCTGCTCCATTGCTGCCGGAACAACCGATAAGAACATTCCCTTATCCTCTTTTGGTGTCAGATCAATCAACTCTGCCCCTGCATCTGGCATTTCCGGTTCTTCCGTCAGTACCTCCGGTATCTCCGGGTCAGGGTCCGCCTCACCGTCCTCACCGGAGCCATCTTCGGTATGCTGGCTTACTTCTCCCTGGGGTTCCTGTGTACTGTTTTCCCTTGCTTCTACCACAATTCTTCTCATAATCTGATAGGAAGGGTTTCCGCTTAACGGATCAACACGATAAAATGCCTGGTAAGAACCTGGGGTATTGAAATCAAAAGAATTGCCGGAGTCCCCTTCTGCTTTCAGAAACGTTACCTTTACTTTTTCATCATTTTTCTGAAAACCCCTGTAATCTGTTTCCAGGTCAAAGGACTCTCCTGCTTTTATGGTAAGATCCTCTGCATACACCAGTTCTTCTTCTGTTAGTTGCTCCTTTACCTCTTCCAACTCCGGTAATGTTTCTGAAGCAGCCTCCTCCTGTTTTACTTCCTGTATCTGTGCATGTTCCTCAGACTGTTCAGAAGCCAGTGCGGTGATCCCTGTATTGAGTAACGTAGAACAACTAAGAAGAAGTGCCAGCGTCCCAGCCAGCAGCCTTTTCTTTTTTCCTTTCATCATAGCTTTGCTCCTTTTCATTTTTTCGTCAAAAAAAGCAGGCCACACAAGCCTGCTTTCCATTTTCTATCTTCTTTTTTCTATCTTTTGTATACGGTCTGTCCCGTATCCAATGCACCCGTCAATCCCCTTTCTATTCCCTGCTTCCTGCATGGAACACTGCCAAAACAAGCTGCAGAACCAGCAGAAACAAACATATCACCAGTTTCCCTGTCAGATACAGCAGTTTCCCCACTGCAATGAAAATCCCTTTTACAACTTCCCATACACTTCTTCCTACTGCCATATCTTTTTCCTCCTTATTCTTCAAATGCCCCATAAAATTCCGCAAACCGTAAATCTTTTTCCATACAGGCTTCTTCCTTTTCCCTGTTCTCTGCTATCGTTCCACCGTCAGAAAGTTCTCCCTGAACGGTCTTTTCCAGCACACCCCGCTTCTCAAAGGCTTCTTCCTGTGCCTTTGAAACCGCTTCTTTTACGATTTTACAAAATTGTTCTTTCTGGTTCTCCAGAAGGGTATTTAATAGTTTCATCTGCTGTACATCTTCTTCCTGCTGCAGGTATTTTGCAAAATAAACGATTGCTTCTGCTATGAAATCGTCTTTCGTCTTGAAAATATCTTTGTTATACTCCTTCAGATATCGGTATGCCTGATGATGTACCGGCCTGTTTTTATACAGCCGCAGTGAAGTAGTATATACTTTTTCCGTATCCATAAGCATTCACTTCCTATCATGCCGTCCGCATTTTCCTCTGTTTTGCCCGGATAATACTTTTCACTGCTTCTTCACAGCCCCTTGCATTGGCATGTATATCCGTCACAAACTGTACATCTTTTCCCTCATTAGCTCCAAAATGCTCCACAATGGAAGAACCACCTCCCATGAATACCATTTTGGTCAGGTCCAGATTATAATGATTTGCCTGTATGATACCATAAATTTCCTCTGCATAGGATTTCAAACAGTTTATAATCACTTCCTGATACTGCTTCGGGCAGTCATAGCTTCCTGTCCTCATAAATGCTTCTGTAATGTATGCCGGTACCCCTGCCCCTGTTTTTGCAATGGCTTCCTCATTGACTTTTCCGATACAATACAAAGCTGCCTTATCCGAAATCGAATACTTCCCGTCCGGCATTCCGTCAACAAACTCTACCAGGTCGGTAGTCCCTCCACCAATATCTACTAAAAGGCAATAACCGGGAACCGCTTCTAAAAGCGTATGGATCACCACATGCCCCTGCATAAAAACAAACACATTTTCCAAAGACACATGATAATGTACTCCTTCATAGCGGAAATGCAGTTCCTTTGTCTTTAACAGATATTTCTTAAAATTTTCTTTCTGCTGCTGAAATCTTCTGGGTGGCAGGGCAGCTCCCATTTTTACGGAAGCGTCTGTCAGTCCCCGGCAGCGCATTTCCTGCGCCAGTGCTGCAAGGGTAAGAAGATAATAGTTTTCATTCTCTGTCTTATCTACGCATTCCTTTTCCGGTACTTTCCCACCCACATAATAAAACTGGTTCTGGTATTCCAGAATGTGTTCCAGGCTGTCCGGCCTTGCCTGCAAAGGCTGGATTGCTGCTGAAAATACAGTATTTGCAGTTTTCATGTTACGGTTTCCATGATCAATTCCAATAATCATTTTAGTTTCCACGTTCTTATCCTCCTGAAAGTTATAGTTTGTATTTTATCTTGTTCTCTTTGGTTCTTGACCTGCTTCTTTCTTTTCTTTGTTTATCACAGGAAGTTTGTCAAACAGTTCCCCCATCACCGCTTCCATTTCCTGAAACTTCATTTCATCTGGCATACACAGAAAAACAATCACTGCATCCGTCTGACGTTCCCCGTTCTCTCTCCGGTAAAGTTCTGTATAGGAACCCCAACAACCGTCCTCACCTGC
Organism: Dorea amylophila; assembly: GCF_025567265.1. NCBI lineage: Bacteria > Bacillati > Bacillota > Clostridia > Lachnospirales > Lachnospiraceae > Dorea > Dorea amylophila. The sequence continues at coordinate 119,917 of NZ_JAOQJW010000009.1, forward strand.
ACAAAACTTTTTTGTCTTCTCATTTACTTTTATGAGATATTCTTCGGTATCAACAAAGATTTTCCGAATGGATACTTTTTGTAAGTCGTATTTCATGCTGTCCATATAAACCGGCATGTGTTCCTCTGGGGCAAAATAGACATACATTGTGCAATAGGTCTCTCCTTCCGTCCCCATCTCCTGTAAAACAATCCCGGCTTCAAATATTTCCGGTGGAGCATAATCTACTACAAAATCCGAATCCTTTTCCTGTGAAGATTTTTCAAAATGCTCTGAATCTCCAACCAGAAAATGTTTGGGGCACTGAATACGAAACCTTTCTTCCCTCATTCTGTATATTCCTCCATAATCTCACTAATATCTTTTTGAAATAGCCGCTGAAGCAGGACAACTACATAGACATTTGGCTTTTGCTGTCCGTATTCAATCCTCTGATACGTCCGAAGACTGATACCCAAGACAGCCGCAAGTTCTCTCTGTGTATATCCATGAGCTGTCCTGAATTTTCTTAATTTTGTTACTTTCTATCACGCTCCTTACGTCTGAGGGATAGCTTCCTGATAAGCAAACAGATTGGATATATAGCTGTTTGCTGTCAATGTGGCATTGTATAAAGCGGTAAGCAGCACTGCCCGGATATTATTGGCTTTCCTTGTACACTGCTTAATTGAGTCTATCACATACTCTACGGTAAACTTATCCAGCTTTTTATACATTCCCTGTACAATGCCAAGAGGTCGTTCTTCCTGATTTACCCTTATGGTCTTTGCATTGGACGTCAAAACATCTACTGCAAGCCCTACAATCTCATTGAGCAGTTTTCTGTCAAAAGGTCTGTCTATCCATATCGCATCATAATCAATCTGATCTTTGAACTGTTCTTCTGCTGCCTGATAGGATAAGATAGGATTATCTCTATACCCATTCCCTATTTCTGTTGTATTCTTTTGGGTACTTTCTGCTGTAGTCTTTGTAGTAATCTCTGTATTTGTCTGCCCGCTATCAGTCTGAGGTACCTCTTTGGGTATCCAGGGCTCTGTTTCCCTGTCGGGGTATGCTCCCTCTTTGAATGGTGACACCCTCTTCCTTTGGAAAGGGACAGCCCTCTCTTCTACAAAATGTATCTCTTCCTCTATGGCTGTATGGGAACTGATTTTCTCTGCTTTGGATTTCTCTCTTCTTTTTTCAAAGGAAACCGGATCTGCTCCTGTTTCTTCTGGATAAGTCAATTCTTTTAACCGGTCTACGATCAATTCCAGATACAGAACATTATTTACAACAATCCCATTCATGGAAATGGTTCTAAATACCCGTTTTACCACACCCAGCTTCTCTAAAAATACCACTGCATTTGTCGCTTCTTTTTTGGAAATCCCAAACTGTTCGCTGATCTGCTGGTAACTTCTCTGAAGAAGGTCTGACTTAAATTTCTTTCTTACCCCAATGACCTGTCCGGTTCCTTCATCTCTGATTTCTGTAGGCTTATACCAGTACACAATATCTGCCAGTATAATAATAGCTGTTAGATTTGGCTTTCCACTTTCTCTGATGATTGTCCGATACCACACCTGCGGAATGATATTTCCAGATATATTCAGTTTTGCATTTTCATCTACAATTTCATTTCCAGTGCTATAAATACCTCCATTCATACGTTTATTCCTCACTCCCCTGCTTCTTTTCTTTTTCAAATAAAGCACTTATTTCTTCATCTGCTCTTTTGCCTGCCACCAGACACGCATACAACGAAACGAGGAAAAAAATTATTCCAACAATCATAATCACCTTTATCATTGCTCTGTCCTCCCAAGAAAAAAAGGACTAAGCCAGCTAACAGAATCTTTTAACTAACCTAGTCCTTAACATATTTTTTTCAATATATTGTAACCGAATGGTTTTTCACAAACTTGACCGCCTGTGAGAATGGATATAATTTTGACAGGACCAGTAGCAATAGGTTTCTATCTTTAAGAGCCCCTGCCATTTGATTTTTACTATGAAAAATTCATTCCCGGTCTATGAATTTTCTACCTTTTATGGTATAATAGAAAAAAGACTAAATTGGCGTGAGCCCTTATTTTATAAGGAATCTGCTAACTTAGTCTTATTTTAACATAATCACCAGAACCCGAAGTTCCTACCACTGCTACAAATTCTCCCTGCTCAACAGAAAAATTTACACCATCTAAAGCACGAGTTATATTAGGTTCTGTGCCATAATATTTTTTTAAATCCTTTGTCTGTAAAATTGTCATAATCACTACTTCCTTTCTTTGTTTGATGAGTATATGGTAAAGGTCAAATGTTGCAGAAATGTCCTAAAATTCTTTTTTTCTAAAATATTTTTCAAAAAAGGCAGTCTGAGTAAACAGACCGCCGCTTCATTATCTTTGAGGAAGAAATATAGAGAAAGTTGAGCCTTTTCTCACCTCTGATTCAACTGTAATATAGCCACCTTGCATAGTGATAATCTCACGTGCAAGGTATAATCCTATTCCAATCCCATCCACATCATGTACAGCTTCTTCCCGATAAAATCGTTTGAAAATTGTTGCCTGGACACTTTCCGGAATGCCTCTTCCCGTATCCGTTACGGCAATTTCCAAATACATCTCCCAGTCCTGTACTGTTACGTGAATGTCACCGCCTTCCGGAGTATATTTTACTGCATTGTCTAAAAGATTAAACAATGCTTCTGAGGTCCAGCGGCTGTCATGTGCAACCGTTAAATTTTCAGGACAATTTACGGATAAATGAAGATGCTTTCTTTCCATAGGAGCAAGAACCCCATTTATCGCATCTACAAGTGTATCCGCAATGGCTGTTTCTTTCTTTTCCAAGGTAATCACACCAGTTTCCAATCGTGATGTTTTCACCATTCCCTGAATCAAAAAGTCCAATTTATCTAACTGACTGGCAGTAGCATGTAAAAATTCCTTACGTGTCTCATCAGTAATTCTTCTGGTCAACATCGTGTCATTGAGCATTTTTAGATTTGCTATCGGTGTTTTGGTCTGATGCGAAATATCAGATACCAAAGACTGTAATTCTGCTTTTTCTTCTTCTACTTTATGCCGGGTTTCCTGCATTACATGATACAATCTTTCCAGACGATGGCTGATGCGTGCTAACAGTGTTTCTGCTTCATAATTTATTTGCGGACGAACGGTACTGTCCATCATTTCATCTAATGTTCGGCATAGTCCATCTGTAAATACCGATAGTTTCTTCTGGAAATAATGCAAAAAGACTGCACCCCATAGAAACAGAAGGATCATCACGCTGAAACCACCAAGTATCATCCTTATATCTTTTGTGAAGGCATAAAGGATGAACAACAAAAGAATCGATGTCATCGAAGCACCTCCAACGATCAGCCGCAGAAAAGCTCTAGTGGATAAATTCTGTAATTTCATCGTGATTCACCGCCTATCCATTGATACCCCATTCCATAAGCAGTTTTAATATATTTTCGCTCATCTGTTTCAATCTTTTTGCGAATCCGGCTGATGATGGTAGTAAGCGTATGCTCATCTACAAAATCCCCATCAATATCCCACAGTTTCTCAATCAGTTGCCGCTTTGTTAATATAATGTGCGGATTTTTTACAAATAAAAATAAGGTACGGTATTCTTTTGGTGTAAAATCTATCACTTTTCCTTCCAAAACCGCACTCTGCTCGGAAAAGTCAATTTTCAAAACTTCATCCTCAAATACATCATGCTTTGGTGTCCGCAATTCCATATTTGCAAAAACAGCGGCTACCTTTTTGCAGAGAACCATCACTGAAAATGGTTTTGTAATATAATCTGTACATCCAGCTTCATAGCCTTTCAGCATATCGCCTTCTTTATCATTTGCGGTGATAAACATAATATAAGTATGCTGCCCTCTTCCTCTGATCTCATCACATAAATGCAGACCGTTCCCATCCGGCAGATTAATATCCAACAGAGCAATATCAAATTCACTCTTTTTCAATCGTTCTACTGCATCCTGAAAACTGTATGCAGAGGTTACTTCATAACCATCTGCAGTAAGATTATAAGCCAGCGTTTTATTTAATACTTTGTCATCTTCTACAATTAAAATCTTCCTCAATCCAGATTCTTCCTTTCCCATCTTCTAAACTTATCGCTATTTTAAACCTCAAATGTTACAGAAATGTCCTAAATACCGTTTTTCTGATGTTCATCCTTCCAAAACATAGATTGATTATATCCTATTTTCTTTCAGAAAAAAATGTTTTCCATAAAAAATGCTTTTGCCGAAATATTCTACACTTTTCAGCAAAAGCACTGTTCTCTTATTCCATTGACCGCATTTGTTCAATCAGGGATTGTTTTTTCTGCCTGCGGATTGTCCAAACGGATAAAATAAGCTCTACTGTCACAAGTACTACTACATATACTCCCATCTGCAACCATGGAAATTCGTAAGGAAGGATTCGTCCAGCGTAAGCACTGATACTGAATTTTCTCCATACCAGAAGCGTAATTGGCAGTCCAATGGCAAGCATAAGCAAAATACTGCTAATCACATATCCCATTCCTTCCCATACTGTCATTTGCGCTAATTGTTTCGGCGCTAACCCAATCGAACGCAGCACGCTATTTTCCTGTCTGCGCGAATATTGATTGGAAAGTGTGGTGTTGATAAGGTTGATCACACCAAACAAAAAGATAAACCATGAAATCACCTGCATTATGCCATATGCTACATTCATATACCCAAAACTATCTACTCGATCCTCAAAGGTATCTAAGCCAATATCGGTATGCGAAACAACAAGATTCTCCAAAGCCTTTCCCACTTTTTCGGATTTCTCCGGATTGCAGACAATGTCCCAGGAGTAATCAAAATTAGTTACATCTGGTATTAATTTCTGAAACAGTTCTTCCGACAAAAACATCATTGGTCCATCCACTCCGATTGGACCATGTCCACTGGCAAAAATAGTTTTTTCCAAATCATAAAAACCTGATATGGTTACAGGAATTGTTTTCTCTCCCAATGAAAGTTCTATGGTTTCACCCAATTTTTCCTTCCCATCAAAACCACGATAATCGTATGGCAATAAAATGCCATTGTTATCAGGCATACTTCCCTCTACAACAGTTTGTGCCACAAGTTTCCTATTTTTCTTGGTAATCATATCGCAAACACCACGCGTAGTAATTTCATGGGAAGTGGCTTCAAAACCTGCTGATTTCCTTGTGACCAGAATCTCTTCCACTCCATCAATATCCAGGATTTCCTGTTTCAATTCTTCATTCAATGGATTTCCCTGTTTGAGAAGATCAATATGTTCCTTATCCGAATCCATATAAATCTTGTAATCCCCATTTTTAAAATACTGTCTTGCCAGTTTTTCCGGCGATTGCAGAATCAGCAAAGAACTAACAGCCAAAAGCAGAATCCCGCCCAAACTTAAAGAAAACACAATACTGGCTGTTTTCTTCCAATCCCTGCGAAAGTTCAGCATTCCGAGAGAACAAGGGCTAATCTTTTTTCTCTTCTCCCGATTCTTTATCTTCTTTTGAAGAGAAGTAAAACGAACTGCTTCAACTGGTGAGATATTTGCGGCTAATTTCACAGGTTTTCGGATAGACAGACAAATCATGATCCAGCAGATCAATACTGTACATCCCATCACGAAAAGATATCCTGAAAGAGAAAAACCTTTGGGAAATAACAAAAGTGTCACTCCTAAACCAAGTAAAATCCCGATAGACATACCCTTCCATCCTAAAGAGTGTCCCTCTTTTTTTACAATACGCATAATCTGCTTTTTGCTAGCACCAACAGTTCGGAGCTGACCATAACTTTTTATTTTATCAATAATGGAAATACGGAAAATACTTTGAATTACAACGCAGCCACCTACCAAAACGATACCGGCAAAAGCCATAAGTAGCAAAACATTCTCCATGGAAATGTCTCCGTCAATATAACGGAAGTACGCATCATGAAATCCAACTCCAGGTATCTGCAACTCCTCTTTGATCTTCTGAACGTCAGCTTTAATAAGTTCTCCGTCTAACTGATCTATATGATTCAGATGTACATAGGCAAAGTATCCGTCAGGTTCATACTTCGTACACTGCTTTAGCATTTCTTTGGAGATCAGAAAAGAGTACATATTTTGTTTTTCTTGCCCTGTTGTATCTAAGATGCCTGAAATAGTATATTCACCTGAAAAACTTTCCGTATCCAATGTAACTGGATCACCGATATGACAGTCAGGGAAGAATTTTGAAAGCCATTCTTTACTTACCACAATCTCATTTTTCTCTTTCGGTAAGTCTCCATCTGCCAAATTCATTTGGGAACGTGCCATATACAGAGTTTCTTTATCCGTATAAGCAAAGAATCCTTTAAATCCCTGTGTAGAAACTTCTTCCCCGTACATATAGTATTCTCCCACACGTGCAAATTCCGGCACTTCTCTTAACTCTTCTATATGCACTTCATCTACCTGTACATAAGTTGCTTCATAAGTATCTATCACTTTCTTCTTTTCTGTTTGCATCAGTGAAACTCCAGCCAAACCGGAAAGACTGATTAAAAAAGCAGCTAAAACTACTGATATTATTACCATGACATTTCTTCGTTTTTCGCTTTTTAAATTTCTCTTCGCCAGATTCTTGATAATTCCGTTTGTATTATTTTCAAAAGGCCAAGTCATAGCCTGCCACCTCCTTATTCTGTTATCTTAATTCGCTCTACCAAAGATTGTTTCCGCATATAACGGATGGCATATATTGAGTAAAGTACCTGCACGAACATGAGTAGTACAGCAAAAAATGCTACAACGTTCGGACATTTTTATATTAGTCGGGTCTACTTCCTTAGTCTATAATCCGTAATCTCTCAACCAACGGAGTTTTTTGTAAACTGTAAAAAGCTGAAATAGTAATCGTCAAAATAATCAGAACTACCACAATGCAATATACAGTAAACAATGCTAATGGAAATGTATATGACAAATAGAAAACCCCTGCACTTATCAAGCCTTTTATCAATATCTGCCCTAAAATAATTCCCAATATCAGAGTAAGTATCAAACTCCCTACAGCCAATACACAACTTTCGCATAATGCCATTTTTTCTGTTTGTTTCCAAGTCATACCGATGGATTGAAACATAGCGTATTCCCGCTTTTTTGTTGCTATATTTGTAATAATTGTACTTGCGAAAGTAATGATACTAAAAAGTAGCAAGAATAGTGTTACGCCTATGATAGATATTCCTACCTGCCTTATAGTAGCTTCTTTTGAAGCAATTGCTTCTCGCATAGTCGTCAGCGTTAATCCATCTGACATATCCACTAATTTCTCTAAAGATATTGTGGTGTGTTCCAATTCGGTATCATTTGCCTTTACAATCAACCTAATAGAAACATTAAAAGAAACCGAATTTTCTGCTATCAATTCAGTGGGCATTAAAAACCAACCTCCATAAATTGCTGTATTTGAATACAGATCACCATCTAATACGCCTCCCACCGTATAAGTTTTTTGGGTGCCATCCCCAAATGTAAATTCTACTGTATCGCCTTTAGAAATACCTTCTACACCATTTACAGCAACGATCTGGTTAGATTGAACAAGCTGTTGATAATTCAAATCGCCTGATTCGCTGAATTGCTGAATAGAGGCAAAATCATTATCGGTAATAATAGAAAGTTGATCTTTGCCTGTGCTATTTTTCCCTGCCCAACTAATATCTGTTTCAACAACTTGCTTTATATTGCTAATGTTTGGAAGCTCCATTATCTTTTGTTTGAAGTTTTCAATTTCCGAAACTTTCTCACTGTATTTACCAGTAGTATCAATCACAAATTGTCCATACTGGTAGACATCTTTTTTTACAATAGATTCAGGATCAATGGAAGCGGTATATGTTGCAGCTAAGACAAATAAAAGCCCGCTTAGGCCCAAAGAAAGCACAGAAATTAAAATGCTTTTCCAGTGTGATGTTATGCTTATGATTGCCAGCCCCAAAGAAGATAATTTTCGTTTTTCTTTGTTAGTAACCTTACAATCAAAGCGTTCCATCATATATTTGCTGGAAAGGATCGGGGAAATGCTGAGGGCTATTTTTGTAGGTCTATTTAACGATACTTTTACAACGAAATTGATGATAACACTAATGATTATCCCCCAGACTACCGCAGCGATCCAATCCCAACCATCAGGTTGCAACAAATATCCAGCAAGGTCACCAATTAATAGACCAATCGGAACCCCAATTCTACATAAAAATTTTCTTTCGTAGCGGATGATTTTCTTTGTTTGCTGCTGTGTCATTCCGACAGTACGAAGCTGCCCAAATTGCCGCACCTGATTTACAACAGACAAATAGAAAACATTGTAAATTACTAAAGCACTCACAATTATAATGAAGATTGCCACACCCATAAGAACCATGTTTTTCTGATTTAATAGTCCTCCGTTGGGCAAACTATCCATGAATAAGTCGTTTCTTGTTACATGATGAATATCATATTTTGAAGATATATTATCGACCGCAGAAGAAAAACCATATTGCGTCATTTTTGTGGCATCAACAATGGTAATTGAAGCATCATATCCATTTTCTGTTTCAGTTACTTTGATGGATTCGATATTTTCCTCTGAATACAACAACTCAATTTGCTGCTGGGAAAGATCATAAAAAACAACTTGTGGCTGCCCTTCTGCCATTCTATCTTTTGTAGTTTCATATCCGCTTTCAAACATAACCAACATCATGAGTAGTGCTGTTGCAAAGACTATCGTAGTAAGCGAGAAAACCTTTTTAACTCGGTTTTTATCTATGTCATTTTTAGCAATTTTTTCCGTAATAGCGTTGGTGTTATTTTCAAAAGGCCATGTCATATGATTGCCTCCCTAACTTACAATCTTTCCATCCTCAATCCGAACAATCCGATCCGCAAGTCGGGCAATCTCATTGTTATGTGTAATCATTACCACTGTCTGGTGAAACTCATAACTGGTTCGTTTGATCAATCCCATAACATCTGCACTGGTTTTCGAGTCGAGGTTCCCTGTAGGTTCATCGGCAAGCACAATCGCAGGCTTTGCAACTAAAGCCCTTGCAATCGCAACTCTCTGCTGCTGTCCTCCTGAGAGGTTATTCGGCATATTCTTTAGTTTATCTTCCAGAGCCAGCATATGAACCACCTCGTCCATAAATCCCTGATCTACCGTATCTCCATCCAGTTCTACCGGAAGGACAATATTCTCATAAACATTCAAAATCGGAACCAGATTATAATTTTGGAAAATGAAACCAATATTTCTTCTCCTGAAAATCGTCAGTTCTTCATCGTTTTTCTTTGCCAGTTCTTCTCCCCGTACAATAACTCTTCCGCTGGTAGGCGTGTCCAGACCTCCCATCATATGAAGCATCGTGGATTTTCCGGAACCTGAAGTGCCTACTACCGCTACAAATTCACCTTCTTCCACTGAAAAATTCACACCATCCAGTGCCTTTGTAATATTCGGTTCTGTACCATAATATTTTTTTAAATCGATTGTCTGTAAAATACTCATATTCTATAAGCTCCTTTCTGCCTTTCTTTATGATGACTCTATTATAAAATACAAATGTCACAGAAATGTCCGAGAAAAGAACAAAATTCAAGGAATTTCAGCCTGAATTGTTACAAATCTCGGACATTTCAAAAAAATTACAAAAGATACCAAATATGATATTTTGCTGTTCTTGATTTTATCTGTGACTAAAATTCTATTTAATACATCACAGCAAACTGCCTTTCAATCCCTTCTTGAAAACCAAGATAACTTTTTCAGCTCCCCAAAATGACATAGTTACAAGTTTGTAGCTTTGTTTTTCCATTTCTATAAGTTTAGCATTTATTTTTTCAGTTACATTTTCAGTAGTAATATTTTCTATTAATACGGTTTGATACATCATTATATCCATTCCTTTCGCTTCGCTCAGGCACAAAACGCAATGAAAATGTTTCCCTGAGCTTATTTTTTCTTTATAATTCT